>NZ_DCOI01000032.1:9043-255104 GCF_002322895.1 Empedobacter sp. UBA1574
AAACCAGAATTTTAGCTAAAACTACTGCACTTACTTTGGTTCAGTACATTAATAAAACATACTTTAATCGAAATATTAATAATCTAAAAACTCAAATTATTTAATATGCACAACGGGTAAGAATCATTCATTTTCAGAATAACTTCTGTCTTGGTAAATGGATATTTAATTCTTTTCAGAATTTTCTCTAAATCTTCTGTTGTATATTAGGAGTGGAGTCAAAACCTGTAATTCCTTTTTGTAATTTCATAAATTTTGGTCGTCAATATATTTTAAAAGTAATATTTATTCTTTCAATTTATTTGATTCTCAATTTTAGGAAATTGTTAAATTTTTAAATTATATTTTATGAATCTGATATGATTTATTGTGCCTTATTTAACAAATTCATTACCTTTGTTTCTTTACTTTTGAGAATAACAAAACCATAAATTATTATAACATGAAAAAACTTATATTTTCGGTATGTTTTACAACTATTTCGTCTATTATTTCTTTTGCACAAACTAAAAAGGAGAACATAAAAGTAATCTACAACACAGATTTTATTTTAGATTTCGATAAGATCAAAAGTAGTATCCCTGCTGCGTATCAAGCGAGTTTCAAAAGTGAAATAGATCGCGGAATTTCGGTGAAATTTGTATTGGAGAGTAATGGTAAAATGTCTTCTTTCAAACCTGAAATTAAAATTGATAATAATCAATCCAATGACAATTCTATTGTGCAGATGATTATTGCTGCAGAAGCAAATCCACAATATAAAGATTATGAAAAAAATGAATTTTATAATGTGAAAGATTTTGGCGTGAAAACCTTTTTGATTAAAGATAAAATCTTTGATTATCAATGGAAAATCACAAAAGAAAAAACAGAAATAGCAGGTTATAACGCGACAAAAGCAGTTGGAATAGATGAGGAAGGAAGAGAGGTGATAGCGTGGTATACAACAAGTTTACCTTATAGAGATGGTCCTTATCGTTATGCAAATTTACCAGGATTGATTGTGAAAGCAGAAATGTCAGAAGATGAGTTCAAGGCTATTTTTACAATGAAAGAAATCGAAGTTTTAGATAAAGATATTGTGATTACTTTGCCAACAAAGGGAAAAGTTGTGACAGACAAAGAATTTATGGCGGAAATGAAAGCAATGAATGAACGTCATAAGCAAGTAAATCAAGGAGTTGATAAATAACAAAAGAGAGTTGCAGAAATGTGACTCTTTTTTTGAATAAATATTATTGATTTAATCAATCAATTAAACGAATAATCATTTTAATTTTTGATAATTCTAATCTGTTACTTTTGGAAAAATTAGATATATGACAAAGAAAGGAAATCACTACAAATTAACGTTAGAACAGACCGAATTATTAGACAAAGATGCACCATTACAGGCTCCAATCGTTTTAGATTTTATGAATCATGATGAGATTTTTAAGATTATTGAAATGATAAAATCTAAAAATCCGTTCGAAAATGAAAATCAATCAGTAGAATTTGCAATAGGTTTAAAGTTGTTTTTGGAAGTGGTTATGAAGAATAAAAACAATCCAATTTTTGAGGATTTACTTCCTGCGATAAAAGTTTTTATGCCTAAATTGAAAGAAAATTTAAAGTAAAAAAAGATGATTTGGCAAAATGAACTAACAGCATTATTTGGCGTAAAATATCCGATTATTCAAGCGCCAATGTTTGGAGTAACGACATCAGAAATGGTTGCTGCAGCAAGTAATTGTAACTGTTTAGGTTCTTTGCCAATTGCTGATTTGGATGCAGAAAATTCATTGAAGCGAATTTATCAAACCAAAAAATTAACGAATAAACCTTTTGCTATCAATATTTTTGCGAACGATATTCCTGAAATCACACCAGAATTAAAGCAAAAGTATAATGCAACAAAAAATAAGTTAATTGAGCTTGCGCGTCTACAAAACTTTGATATCGTTTTTCCTGAGATTGAAGCTGTAAAACCAAATGGTTATAAGGAACAAATAGAAGTAATTTTACAAGAAAAGTGCAAAATCTTGAGTTTCACTTTTGGCAATTTTGACGATAATTCTATTAATCGTCTTAAAGAACATCATGTGACATTAATAGGGACTTGTACAACGCTGGAAGAAGCGATACAATTGGAAAAATCGAATATTGATGTGATTTGTGTACAAGGAATTGAAGCAGGTGGGCATCGTGGAACATTTAATCCAGATATTTTGCCTCAAATTGGTGGCTTTTCATTGTTTTCGCAAGTAAAGGATGTTGTAAAAAAGCCGTTGATTTTTGCTGGTGGAATTTATGATACGAAAACACTTTTGGCTGCTAAACAATTGGGTGCAGATGCTTTTCAGATTGGTAGTTTGTTTTTGTGTTCCAATGAAAGTGCTTTAAAATCCTTCGAAAAAGAACGATTAAAAAATGTAAGGGAAAGTGAAATTATCTTGACGAAAAGTTTTTCTGGAAGATATGCACGAGGAATTGAGAATGAATTTATTCATTTATTTGAAAACTCTGAGTTTGTTTTACCTTATCCTTATCAAAATAAATTAACAAATCCGTTGAGAAATGCTTCTAAATTGAACGAAAATACAGCGTTTACTAATTTATGGTTAGGACAATCTTTTAAAAATTTTGAAGAAGATTCTACATCTAATCTTCTTCAAAAATTAATTGATTCTGTGGAAAATTATCAATAATTATCGCATCGATTTTTCAATTCTTCTATCTGGAATTAGCCATAGTAAAGCAATTAAAGCATAAATGACAATACCAATTTCTGGTTTTACAAATGAAATTCCGATTCCAGCCAAATAACCAATACTCGAAGAAATTTCTTTAAAACTTCTACTCACAGATTTCCCAATTATTGATTCTTTTCCTTCTTGTTTTACAGCGATTTTTTCAATAATCATAAATGCTACACTGCTCATAAATAAGACAAATCCATAAAAAGCAACTGGAAAAGTTGAGTCGTAATTTTCGCCCATCCAACCTGTGGAAACTGGTAATAAAGACAACCAAAAAAGCAAGTGCAAATTACTCCATAAAATTCCGCCATTTACTTTCTCAATCGCCTGAAAAAGATGATGATGATTGTTCCAATAAATTCCAACATAAATAAAACTGAACAAATAATTCAGAAATTTTGGGATATAAGGTTTCAAACTCATTATATCATCTCCAAGCGGAACTTTCAGATCCAAAACCATAATGGTAATAATAATTGCAAGAACGCCATCGCTAAAAGCTTCTAATCTGTTTGTAGTCATAGGTTTTATTAGTTTTTTTATTATTCAGAATGATGCTAATTTATCAAAATTATCGTAACAATTAGGGATTTGTTTTAAAATTTCTATTATATTTATTTTCATAATTTTAAACAAAGTTTCTCGTAAATAGAGATAGTTTTATGAATACTTTTATTGCAATTCTGAGAGGTATAAATGTGAGTGGTAAAAAAATCATCAAAATGGATGTTTTAACCAAACTTTTAGAGGAACTTAGACTGGAAAATGTTACCACTTACGTGCAAAGTGGAAATGCAGTTTTTTCGACAAATTTGACTGATATCAAAGAAATTGGAGATTTAATTCACGATAAAATTGTAGAAAGTTTATCTTTTGAAGTTCCAATTTTGATTTTAACCATCGAAAAATTAAAAAACATCATCGAAAATAATCCATTCTTAAAGGATTTTAGCATCGATAAAGAGTTTTTGCATTATACATTTTTAGCCAATAAACCTGAGGAAATAAATACTGAAAAAGTTGAAAATTCGAAAACTGAAGATGAACAATATTTTATTGCTGATGATGTCGTTTATTTGTATTGTCCTTCTGGTTACGGAAAAACAAAATTGACCAATAATTTTTTCGAAAATCTATTTAATGTAAGTGCTACTACACGTAATCAAAATACAACAACTGCTTTATTGCAATTAGCATTGATGAGAGAAAATTAAATTACAGATATAAAAAAAACCGTTATTAATCATTTAATAACGGTTTTTTATCTTTTTGAATGAAATTATTCAGCGATTAATTTATCTAATAAATCATTAATTTCTTTATCGTTCCAATCTCTCGTTTTTGTTTCTTTCAACACAACTTCACCTTTTTTATTTAAGATATAAGTTGTTGGAAAAACCTTTGGTAACATATTATTCGAAATTGGACTATTTGGCTCATAAACTGGCATTGTATAATTATTTTTTTGCAAAAAAGGATTAAAAACTGTCGGTTTATCCTGAATAGCAATCAATACAAATTTTACTTTTTGTCCTTTTGCTTCATACAATTTCTGAATTGTTGGCATTTCTGCAACACAAGGAGGACACCAGCTTCCCCAAAAATTTAGGAAAACAACTTCACCACTTTTCTTGAAATCAATCAAGTTTGTATTCGCAGCGCCGTTATGACCAATTAAATCAATATCATAATCACTTTCTGTTAATTCTATATCAGAACCAGCAACGTGGCTATTATCTTCCATTTTACTTTTAAAAAATGTACCAATTGGCGTAAACATAATAGCGACTAAAGCGACAACTACAACGATGGCAAAAATAATTTGCTTATTTCCTTTCATTTTTCTTTTTCAATAAAATCTTACACAAAGATGCGAACAAATATCAAGTTGAACAAATAGAAAAAAATGATTAATTACCGATGTTTTCGTCAATCAAATCTAAAATTTCATTTACAATATCTTCACCTTTATTATTGTTGTAATATTTTTGTAAATCTTCGTGAAAATCATCTGCTGAATACGTATCAGGATTACTTTTGAAACGCGCCAACATTTCCATTCCAGCTTGTGGACGAGGACCAAAACGGAAAGCTTCTTCATTTTCATCATTCACTCCAATAATAATCGGAATAGAAGCTGCACCATTTGTTTTGTATTTTTCCATCAACTCCATGTTTTCATCACGTAAAACATAATGCGTCGAAACTTGAAGTGCATTTGCCAATTTCTCCACAACAGGTAAAATTTGAGATGCATCTCCACACCAACCTTCTGTAATTACTAATAATTTTAAATTATTTGTAGTTGATTTAACGCGTATTTCTTGAGCAGGATTTAAACTGAATGTTTTAAAAATTCTGTTCATGCGTTGCAATCCCAAAGCATAATATTGTACATATTCTTTCGGATCATCGTTTTCGATTTCGTTTTCCAAATCATCTTCAACGCGTGTGATATAATCTTCGTATGATAAACCTTTGTTGATGTATTCTGTTAAATTCATTTGATTCTAATTTGTTACAAATATAAAGCAATTCTACGAGCTTATTTTGTAACAATGATGACATTGTTTATCGTTAAAATTTGGTAAATTGCGACTTTCGAAAGTAGAAAAATGTATCAAAATCCATTAAAAAAAACAATAGAATATTTAAAAGGTGCTGGACCTGAGCGTGCTAAAACACTGCAAAGTGAATTCAGAATTTTTAGATACGAAGATTTGATACAGCATTTTCCTTTTCGTTATGTTGATAAATCGAAATTCTATAAAATTTCAGAAATTTCATCAACAGCAGCCGAAATACAATTGAAAGGTAAAATTGTTAGTTTAGAAGAAATTAACCAAGGAAAAGTAAAACGTTTAGTTGGGAAATTTCAAGATGGAACTGGAACTTTAGAATTAGTTTGGTTTAAAGTTTCTTCTTGGCAAAAGGAGAAATTAAGAAATGATCTTTTCAAAGAAGTTGTGATTTACGGAAAACCAAATGTGTTCAATAATAATTTTAGTATTACACATCCTGAAATTGAATTAGTTGAAGACGCTAAAAATATTCCGCTTGGATTATTTCCTGTTTATCCGAGTACTGAAAAGTTGACGAAAAAAGGAATTACGAATCGTGTTCTTCAAAAAATGATGATGAATCTTTTTGCTGAAAATATTGATATTCCTGAGAATTTACCTTTAAATGTTCTCGATCATTATAAATTAGTTGGAAGAAATGACGCGTTGAAAGCAATTCATTTTCCGAAAGATGTAACAGAATTAAATGCAGCAATTCGTCGTCTGAAATTTGAAGAATTTTTCTTTCTAAATCTTGCAAATCTCTCTCAAAAAGCAGTCAATAAACAAAAGAATAGAAGTAATCCTTTCCCAGAAATTGGTCATTATTTCAATACATTTTACAATGAATATTTACCTTTTGAATTGACAAATGCACAGAAAAGAGTGATGAAAGAAATTCGCTTTGATCTTCGTCAACCTGCGCAAATGAATCGTTTGTTGCAAGGTGATGTTGGTTCTGGAAAAACGATGGTTGCATTATTAACGATGTTGATTGCTGTCGACAATGGTTTTCAAGCAGCTTTAATTGCACCAACAGAAATTCTTGCGCAACAACATTACGAAAGTATTACAGAATTATTGAATGGTTTGGATGTTTCGGTTGAGTTATTAACGGGTTCGGTGACAAAGAAAAAGCGTCAACCAATTTTAGAAAATCTTGAAAATGGAAAACTTAAAATCATTATCGGGACGCATGCTTTGTTGGAAGATAATGTGATTTTTCAGAATTTAGGATTAGCGATTATTGATGAACAGCATCGTTTTGGAGTCGCTCAACGTGCTAAATTTTGGAGAAAAGCTAAACTTCCACCACATATTTTAGTGATGACAGCCACGCCAATTCCACGTACACTTTCGATGACAATGTATGGCGATTTGGATGTTTCGGTGATTGATGAATTGCCAAAAGGACGAAAACCTATCAAAACACTTCATAAAACAGATGCGCATCGTTTAAGCGTTTTCAAATTTATGAAAGATGAGATTGCGAAAGGTCGTCAAATTTATGTGGTTTATCCACTGATTGAAGAATCAGCAAAGTTAGAATTGAAAGATTTGATGGATGGTTACGAGAGTATTTCTCGTGCTTTTCCGTTGTCAGAATATGCGATAAGTATTGTGCATGGTCGTCAAAAACCTGCGGATAAAGAATTTGAAATGAATCGTTTCAAAAATAATGAAACTCAAATTTTGGTAGCGACAACTGTGATAGAAGTAGGTGTTAATGTCCCAAATGCGTCGGTGATGATTATTGAAAATTCTGAACGTTTTGGACTTTCTCAATTACATCAACTTCGTGGCCGTGTAGGTCGTGGAGCGGAACAATCGTATTGTATTTTGATGACGGGAGGGAAATTGAATGAAGTATCGAAACGTAGAATTCAGACAATGTGTGAAACCAATGATGGTTTTCAGGTAGCGGAAGTAGACTTGGAATTGCGTGGTCCTGGTGATATGATGGGAACGCAACAAAGTGGAGTTCTCAATCTTAAAATTGCTGATTTAGCGAAAGATAAAGAGGTTTTGTATGCTGCAAGAAAATGTGTAGAAGCTATTCTTTCACAAGATCCAACACTTTCTTCTTCGATTTATGAGCCAACAAAAAAATATTTTATTGAAAATCATAAAGATAAAGTTGGCTGGAGTCAAATTTCTTAAAATTTAACATGAAGGAAACCATTTGTATATTTTTTGGTATAATTTATGTTTATTAAAAAACAAATACAAAATACTGAATTTTATTAGAAACTTTTAATTTTATCAGTTGTGTTAAATGAAATTAACATTAAAAATTATTTTTAACACAATATTAGCGTCAACCAAAAAATTATAGATTATGATGTACACAAATTTAGAAATTATCAGAACTCCACAAGGAGTAGAGGTTGAAGGAAATTCACTATGGATGTTCAATCAGCATTTGAATTTAATGGTATTAATAGCTAATGAATCGATAAAAATTAAACCTTCTATGTCTTTTCAACGATTTAGAAAAAATTAAATAATATCTCTCAAAACCGCTAAATAAGCGGTTTTTTTTATTTCTAAAATTCTTAATCATTTTTATATATTCATTTATTGCGAAATAATATATCAGCTTTTTCTTCCTTGTTAAGGATTGGGTTATAATTATTATAAAAAATAATTCTATCTAATAGATTTTTATAGATTTAATTTATAATTATAGTCGATTTAGTTTTGCTCTGTCTTAAAATGATAAATAAAGAATAAAACTATAATTATGATCAAAAGAATTTTAGTATTAAGTTTAGCATTCCTTTGTACGATTGGATTTGCCCAACAATTAACAACAAACACAGGCGCTCCAGTTGGAGATAATCAAAATTCTAAAACAATCGGAAATAACGGACAAGTTTTGTTGGAGGACATTCATTTAATTGAAAAATTAGCAGCATTTGATCGCGAACGTATTCCAGAACGTGTTGTTCATGCGCGTGGAGCTGGAGCTTTCGGAGAATTTGTAGCTGATAAAGATTTTTCTGATGTGACAATGGCTGATTTCTTGTCAACAGCTGGTAAAAAAACACCATTATTTGTACGTTTTTCAACTGTAACGCATCAACAAGGTTCGCCAGAAACTTATCGTGATCCACGTGGATTTGCTGTTAAATTTTACACAGAACTAGGAAATTACGATTTAGTTGGAAACAATTTACCTGTTTTCTTTATTCGAGATGCGATCAAATTCCCAGATATGGTGCATGCTTTCAGGCCATCTCCTGTAACAAATGGCGCATCTGATCCAAATCGTGTATTTGATTTTTTCTCTAATTTACCAGAGTCTACGCATATGTTAACGTGGTTGTTTTCAGATTATGGAATTCCTGCAAATTTTCGTCAAATGGAAGGAAATGGTGTACATGCTTACAAATGGGTAAATGCAAAAGGTGAAGTAACTTATGTGAAATACAAATGGGTTCCTCAACAAGAAACGAAAAATTTAACACAAGAAGAAGCGAATAAAATTCAATCGACTGAAATAGAACATGCAACATTAGATTTACGTAATGAAATCGACAAAGGAAACTTTCCGAAATGGGATTTATATGTTCAATTATTGAAACAAGAAGATTTTGATAAATTAGATTTCAATCCTGTTGATGTAACGAAAATTTGGCCAGAATCTGTTGTAAAGTTAGTTAAAGTTGGAACAATGACATTGAATGAGAATCCAACGAATTATTTTCAACAAGTTGAGCAAGCAGCATTTGCTCCAGCTACGTTGGTTCCAGGAATTGAAGCTTCTGAAGATAAATTGTTACAAGGTCGTTTGTTTTCCTATTCTGATACACAACGTCATCGTTTAACGGGTAATTTCCAACAAATTCCTGTTAATGCACCAAAAAATAGTGTAAAAACATATAATCAAGACGGTTATATGTCGATCCGTGAGCAAAAAGGTGATGTAAATTATCAACCTTCAACTAATCTTCCTGAGGTTGTAGATAATGCAAAATTCAAGTATTCAAAATCTGTTTTTCCTGCAGGAGCTATAACAACTCAGCATGTCATTGATAAAGAAAATAACTTTGTACAAGCTGGAGATTTGTACAAATCATTCTCTAAAAAAGATCAAGATAACTTAATCAAAAATTTATCTGGAGCTTTAAATTCGGTTAAAAATAAAGTAATTGTTCATAAAATGATTGCACATTTTTACCAAGCAAATACAGAATATGGAACACGTTTGATGAAGGCTACAAATACTTCTATGAGCGATGTAAAGCAATATTTACCAAAATAATTTCTATTGGATTGGAGTCGATTGAGTTTGGCTCCATGACTTTCATAAAATCAATATTATCATGAAAAAGTATATATTTTTAGCCTTATTTCTATTCAGTTTTTCTTCAATTTATGCACAAGATTTGTTTAGTGCGGCGAGAGAAAATAATGTGAAGCAAATAGAAGAATTAATTTCGAATGGAAAACATGTAAATGAAGCAAATCAACGTGGATTTACACCTTTAATTTTAGCGATTTATAATAACAGTTCAGACGCTGCGAAAGTATTATTATCAAAAGGAGCAAATCCTAATGCGCAAGATTTATCTGGAAACAATGCGTTGATGGGAGCCGTCTTTAGAGGATTTCCTGAAATGGTAAATTTACTAATTGCGAATAAGGCTGATGTTAATCAAGTGAATTTTAATGGAGCTTCTGCTTTGATTTTTGCTGTAACATTTGGTCAAAATGAAATTGCCAAAAAACTAATCGAAGCTGGTGCAGATTTAAACATTAAAGATAATAATGGTAAAACTGCTTTAGATCATGCTATTTTACAAGAAAATAAAGAAATGATTGAATTATTATCGATCAAATAATTTTTATATTTTAATCTAATCAAAAAGCCATTCAGAAAAATTCTGAATGGCTTTTTATTATTTTGCAATAAAGACCGGAATATTAACGCGATGCCTTAATTTATTAATCGTTTCTCCAAAAATAAAATCCATAAAACCTCGGTGTCCGTGCGAACCAACAATCAACAAATCTGCTTGATTTCGTTTACAAATTTCAGCAATTGAATTGATTCGATTATTGTAACCTAATTCGATTTTAGTTTCATTAAACAAAGGTCGAATGATCTCTGCATATTGTTCTAAACGTTTCAAATCTGACAGAGATTCTTCATCATTCGTACGCTCTCCCGTGTATTTTGCAGAAGCACTTTCGACAATATGAACCAAAATAATGGTAGATTCTGTAGTAGCTAATTGTGTCGCATAATTAATCACTTTTCTATCCGTTTTCGAAAAATCTAACGCAACAACAATCTTTTTGAAATGTTGATTCGAAATTTCTTCTAACGTAAACTTCTCAAATGGTTCATGAATTTCCTTTTGATGTTCTTCATTTTTCTTCAACATAATTGGAATAAAAAATGTCAGCAATAATAAAACTAAAAGTCCTATTTCTAACGCTATAAGAAAAATATTTAAAGTGTAAGATTCACTATTTGCCATCCATTTATTAACTTCTTCATACACCAATTGCGCATTCAGAAATGAAATAATAAAAGCGATTGTCCATGCAAAAAATTTGGTTGTTGTATTGATTGCAAAATTCCCCATTTTCGCTTTATCACTCACAAAATGAATCAACGGAATTACCGCAAAAGCCAATTGCATACTTAGGATAACTTGACTGAAAATTAGTAAAGAACCGACTTCTTTTTCTCCAAAAATAAGAATGACTACAACTGCTGGAACTACGGCTAATAATCGTGTCAAAATTCTTCTCAAAACAGGATTAATACGTAGATGTAAATATCCTTCCATCACAATTTGTCCAGCTAAAGTTCCTGTAACTGTAGAGCTTTGTCCAGCTAAAATTAAAGCAACTGCTAATAATTTTGGAGCCAAATCTGTTCCTAAAGTTGTCCCCAATAATCTATAAGCATCGCTCAGTTCTGCAACATCGTGATAGCCGTTTTTATGGAATACGGATGAAGCTAAAATTAAGATTGCAGCATTGACAAAGAAGGCTAAATTCAGAGCAATTGCGCTATCCCAAAAGTTATATTTGAGGGCTTTTTTGATTGAAAAATCATCGCGTTTTATTTGCCGCGTTTGGACGAGTGCAGAATGTAAATAAAGATTATGCGGCATTACAGTTGCGCCGATAATACCAATGCTGATATACAATGCAGCGCTATTTGGAATAGATGGAATAAATCCTTTTGCAACTTCTCCAAAATCTGGTTTTGCTAAAAACATTTCGGTTAAAAAACATAAACCAATCATCGTGATTAAACCAACAATGAAAAGTTCCATTTTTCGCATGCCTAATTTTTGAAGATAAAGTAGGAGAAAAGTGTCTAAGAAACTGATTAAAACACCATAGATCAAATCTATTCCAAAAAGTAAATTTAGACCAATTGCCATTCCCAAAATTTCTGCTAAATCACAAGCTGCAATAGCTATTTCGGCTAAAATATACAAGATGAGATTCATTCCTTTCGGATAAGTTTCTCGGTTACATTGCGCCAAATCTTTTCGTCGAACAATTCCCAAACGTGTACATAAACTTTGTAATAACAAAGCCATTATGTTACTCATCAATAAAACCCAAATCAAAGTATAACCAAATTGGCTGCCGCCTGCTAAATCGGTTGCCCAGTTTCCCGGATCCATGTAACCAACGCTTATTAAGTAGGCAGGTCCAAAAAAACTTAGGATTTTTCTAAACTTTCCTTTTTTGATTTGAACACTTTCGTGCACATCTTCTAATGATTTGGATTGATTTGGCATTGAATGATATTTCTAATTCAAATTTATGTAAAAATGAATAAAAAAAGCAGTAATAGTAGGAATTACTGCTTTTGAAATAGTGAATGAATAAAATGGATTATATTGACGAAATCGCAAAGGCTAGACCTACGTTTCTTCTTGAAAATTCGTGAATTAATTCATCTAAAACTGTAGCATCATCAATTGTAGATGGAATTGTGAATGGTGTTCCGTCTGCAATTTGAGATAAAGTTTTGCGTAATATTTTTCCGCTTCGTGTTTTTGGTAGTCTGTTAACTATTATAGATGTTTTGAAACAGGCAATTCCGCCAATTTCTTTGCGTAATAAAGCAATCAAATCTTTTTCGATTTCTTCTTCCGATTTTGATGCGTTTTCTTTTGTAACAATCAAACCTATTGGAATTTGACCTTTCAATTCATCTTTAATTCCCACAACCGCACATTCTGTAATATCAGGATGAGAAGAAACCAATTCTTCCATTGTTGCAGTACTTAACCTATGACCAGCGACATTAATAATATCATCAGTTCGACCTGTAATAAATACAAAACCATTTTCATCTCTAAAACCTCCGTCACCAGTTAAATAATGATTCGGAAATTGTTGAAAATAACCTTTTATAAATCGGTGTTCATTTCGCCATAAACTTGTCATACAACCAGGAGGAAGTGGAAGCTGAATCACGATAGAACCTTCCTCTCGTATATCATTTTCTTGTCCTTCTTCATTTACAATTTTTATATTATACCCAAAAACAGGTAATCCAGCTGCGCCAGGTTCAGGCATTATATTTTCGATTCCAACACAAATTCCTAACATTGGCCAGCCGCTTTCTGTCTGCCACCAATGATCAATAACGGGTAATTTTGAAATTTCTTTTAACCAATAATAAGTAGATGTATCACAACGTTCTCCTGCTAAGAATAAACGTTTCAGACTTGACGTATCGTATTTTTGGAATAATTTTCCTTCTGGATCTTCTTTTCGAATTGCTCGAATTGCTGTTGGAGCTGTGAAAACATTTTTGATTTTATGTTCTTCAACCATTCTCCAAAAAGCTCCAGCGTCAGGAGTTTTGATTGGTTTTCCTTCATAAATAACCGTTGTAACACCATAAATTAACGGCGCATAAACGATATAGGAATGTCCAACAACCCAACCAATATCACTTGCAGTAAGAATTGTATCACCTGGTTCTAAATCATAAAAATAGTTCATTGTCGAATTTAGTGCAGTTGCATAACCTCCTGTATCGCGTACGACACCTTTTGGCGTAGAAGTTGTTCCAGAAGTATACAAAATATATAATGGATGTGTACTTGGAACTTCGATAGGTTCTATAGGTTGATGTTGATACATTTCATCATAGGTATGAACGTTTTCTGCTGATAAATCATCGGTGTGATTTGGACGTTCAAAAATGACAATGTTTTTTGGTTTGTAAAGTGTTAATTCAATTGCTTCATCAATCAATGGTTTATAGTTGATTTGACGATTAATTTCTACTCCATAAGACGCAGAAATAATAACATCAGGTTGAGCATCATCAATACGAATAGCTAATTCTGGCGCTGCAAAACCTCCAAAAACAACAGAATGTATTACACCAATTCTCGCACAAGCAAGCATCGCAACAATTGCTTCTGGAATCATAGGCATATAAATAATTGCTGTATCACCTTTTGATAATCCTAAGGATGTAAGACCTCCTGCAAAACGACTTACTTTTTCTAAAAGCTGATTGTACGTAATTTTTTGAACAACTTCTGTAACAGGAGAATCGTAAATTAAAGCAAATTGTTCTCCGCGTCCAGCTTTTATATTTTCCTCCAAAGCCAAACGGCTCATATTTATTTTTCCGTCAACAAACCACGAATAATATCCGTTTTCATTTTGTTTTAAGATTTGTTCAGGGTAAGTTGACCATGCTAATTTCTGCGCTTCTTCTTTCCAAAAAAGTTCAGGTTCTTCAATACTTTTTGAGTATAAAGTTTTGTAATCCATTTATGTGTGTGCTGTGTTTTATTTGTTTTGTTAAGTTAGAAAAATGTTTAGAATTAATAATAAAGTTTAAAATGTTTGTTTTAGGACAGTTAATTATTTATCAACTATACAATAAAAAGTAGTATATAATTGTAAATTGATAAAATCAGATTATATTAATCAACTTTTATTATTAAATTAATAGTGTAAAAAGTACGTTATAAATTAGATTGATTAAAAATAAAGACTTAAAAAACGTGATAAAATCAGTTGAATATTATAGTCAATAAAAAATAAAATATTGTATATTTAATCCTTCGAAGAAAGCAGATAAATAAAGGGAATTAAAGCTTTTTTCTAAATCAACAAAAACATAAGAAAGATGGATACGCCTCATGTTATTACAGACGAACAATTAGAGAGAGAGAACATTGAGATAACGAGACGTTATAAAGAGATGCTTCAAAATACATATGTCACTTTATCAGATGAAGATAAAAAGCTGATTCGTAAAGCTTTTGATTTGGCTGTTGATGCGCATAAAGATCAGCGTAGAAAAACAGGCGAGCCATATATCTATCATCCGATTGCTGTTGCCAAAATTGTTGCTGACGAAATTGGGCTTGGTGCTACATCAATTTCTGCGGCTTTAATGCATGATGTAGTAGAAGATACTGAATATACGTTAGAAGATATTGAGAAACTTTTTGGAAAAAAGATTGCAAAAATTATAGATGGATTAACAAAAATTGCTGTCTTAAATAAACAAGATGTTTCGATACAATCTGAAAATTATAAAAAATTATTACTGACTTTATCTGAAGATGTGCGTGTGATTTTGATCAAAATTGCCGATCGTTTACACAATATGCGTACGTTAGAAAGTATGCGAGAGGATAAACAGTTAAAAATAGCATCCGAAACTATTTTTATATATGCGCCTTTGGCTCACAGAATGGGATTGTATAACATCAAATCTGAACTAGAAGATTTGAGTTTGAAATACACTAAACCAGATGCATATTTTAATATTGAACATAAATTAACAGAAACTGAAGCCGAAAGAAAAAAATACATTGATGATTTCTGTAAGACTATTTCAGAAAAACTTGAAGCCGAAGGTTTAGAATTTGAGATCAAAGGTCGTTCAAAATCAATCAATTCAATTTATCGAAAAATGATTAATCAAGGAATTCCTTTCGAGGAAGTTTTTGATTTGTTTGCGATTCGTGTAATTTATCGTTCAGATAAAAAGAATGAAAAATTCTTAGCTTGGAAAATTTATTCGTTGGTGACGGATTTATTTATTCCAAATCCAAAACGTATGCGCGACTGGATTTCTCAACCCAAAACTACTGGTTATGAATCGCTTCACGTAACGGTTATGGGACCACAAGCGCGTTGGGTAGAAGTACAAATTCGTTCCGAAAGAATGGACGAAGTTGCCGAAATGGGTATCGCAGCACATTATAAATACAAAGAAAATATATCGGACGACGAAACGAAAGTTGATGAATGGATTCATCAAGTTCGTGAAATGTTGGAGCAAGAAGATACTAAGGATGCGATTGAGTTTATGGATAATTTCAAGTTCAATTTGTACTCCAAAGAGATTTATGTTTTTACGCCAAAAGGAGACTTGCATTCGTTACCAAAAGGAGCGAGTTCGTTGGATTTTGCTTACTCTATTCACACCAATGTTGGTGACCATTGTTTGGGTGCAAAAGTGAATGGAAAATTGTATCCGCTGTCGCATCAATTGCAAAGTGGTGATCAAGTAGAAATCATTACATCAACACAACAAAAACCAAAATTAGAGTGGTTAGAATATGTTGTAACGAGTAAAGCGAGAAGTAAAATTAAAGCTTCTTTAAACTCAGATAAACGTAAAGTTGCAGAAGATGGAAAAGAAATTATTCAACGTAAATTAAGACATTTAAAGGTTGATTTTAGTGAAAATACGATTAATCAGTTACAGCAATACTTTAAGTTAAGTTCGAGTCAAGATGTATTTTATAATGTTGCAATGGGAATTATTGACAACAATGATTTACGTAAATTTGCAGAACGAAATACTGGTTTCACAGGATTGATTAACCGTTTCAGAAAATCAACATTCAATACAACTAAAAAAGATAATATTTCTATCGACAAAACGAAATTAGATAGTCTTGTTTTTGGGAATGATGAAGAGCGTTTAGATTATGAATTAGCGAGTTGTTGTAATCCAATTCCGGGTGACAAAGTATATGGTTTTATCACAGTTTCAAAAGGAATAAAAGTACATAAGGTAGATTGTCCAAACTCAGTTTCGTTACAAGCAAATTATGCGTACAGAATTATAAAAGCGAAATGGATTGATTCTTCTCAACAAGAATTTAAAGCGTTGATTGAGTTACAAGGTTTGGATCGAGCTGGAATGGTGAGTGATATTACGTTAGTTATTTCAAAAAATAACTCGTTGAACATGCATAGTATTAATTTATCTGAGGATGCAGGTATTTTTGATGGAAAGATTACAGTTTCAGTTAAAAATAAAGCCGAATTAGAAAAAATCATGATGGAAATGAAAAATATTGAAGGAATTCAATCTGTAAAACGAACATACAAAAATTAGTTTTTATAAAATATTTAATTAACTTTATATAAATTAACGATTTATGAAAAAAATATTATTAGCTTTTGCATTTCTTCCAATGTTGAGTTTTGCACAAGAAAATTCAAATGAAAAAGTTTTAAATAGAATTGTACCAAGTTCTATATCTATTTCTGAATATGAAAATAGTAGACCTGCAATTTTTATTGATGGAGAGAGAGTTGATAAAAGTATTTTTACGAAAATGAGTCCAGATGAAATTAAATATATTACAGTAATCAAAACAGATAAAAAATATCCAAACGGAAAAATTGATATTGTTTCCAAAAAAGAGAAAGAATCATAACATAAAAGTTTGAGAAATTATGGAACAAATATTAATGATATGAAAAAATTACTATTAGCTTTTTTATTTCTTCCATTGTTGAGTTTTGCACAATCTAAAACTTTGAATGATACAATTCCTGGAATTAAAAATTCTAAATTAATCATTTCTTAACCAAAAAAAGATTTAAAAATAGGTTATTCAATTGACGGAAAAGATGTTGATTATGCAAGTTTTATTGCAGTAAATATGGATTTAGTAGATGATTTAAAATTTACAAAGCCTAATTCAAAATATCCAGATGGTAAAATAGAACTTTTTCTTAAAAAAAATAAACAAACAAAAAAGTCCAACTATTGTTGGATTTTTTTTGCTTGCTCATGTTACTAACAAAGGCACAAAGTTACAGAAATCTTTTTGATAATATCGCTTCATTTCTATTGAATAATCTTGTTAATTTTACATCCCGAAAACAAACAAACTCACGATGAACAAACAGAACTATAATCCAATTGAAGAAGTACTTGAAAAAATCAACGAAAAAGGAGGTTGGGTTAATACGCATTCACACTTAGATAGAGCTTATTCATTGACTTCGGACACTTTCGCATTATCAAATTCTTACTTAAAAGAAAAATGGCATTTAGTTGATGATATGAAACGTAATTCATCTGTTGATGATATTTATTTCCGAATGGAAAAAGCGATTAATTTCATGTTAGAGCAAGGTTGTCAAGCAATTGGTTCTTTTATTGATGCGGATGAAGTGATTGAAGATCGTAGTATACAAGCTGCTCAACGCTTAAAAGATAATTACGGAAAAGACATCGAAATGCGTTTTGCAAATCAAGTACTGAAAGGAGTTATCGATCCAAAAGCGCGCGAATGGTTTGATATGTCTTCTGATTTTGTGGATATTATCGGAGGTTTACCTGCAAAAGATTTCGGTCGAGAAGATGAGCATTTAGATATTTTATTATCAACTGCAAAAGCAAAAAATAAATTGGTTCACGTTCATGTTGATCAATTTAACACAGACGAAGAAAAAGAAACGGAACAATTAGCTTTGAAAACGATTGAACACGGAATGCAAGGAAAAGTTTCTGCGGTTCACTCAATTTCTGTAGCGGCTCATCCAAGAAAATATCGTTACGAATTATATGATTTAATTAAAAAAGCAGATATGCACATTGTTTCTTGTCCAACTGCTTGGATAGATCACAATCGTACAGAGCGTTTGGCGCCTTCGCACAACTCGGTAACGCCAGTTGATGAAATGATTCCAAGAGGAATTAACGTTGCCTTCGGAACAGATAATATTAATGATATTTATAAACCTTTTTCTGATGGTCATTTACTTACAGAATTGAGAGTAATGCTAGAGTCTTGTCACTTTTATGATGTGGAACAACTTTCAAATATTGCAACAGTAAATGGTTTGAAAGCTTTAGGAATTCAAAAATAAAATGTATATTTATACAAAATTAAATCTCGCTATTGCGGGATTTTTTTTGGAACATAAAATTAAAAACTACAATAAATTATGCGATTAAATGTACAGAATGAAACGGCTCAACTGCAAACTGTAGTCTTGGGTCGAGCAGAATCTAACGGAGCTAATCCAACACTTGATCAGACGTTCGATGCCAAATCTTATGAAACCGTAAAGAATAATGATTATCCAAAAGAAGAAGATTTGATTGCGGAAATGTCAGAATTTGAACAAGTTTTGAAGAAATATAATGTTGAAGTTTTACGTCCAACATTGATCGAAGATTGCAATCAAGTTTTCTCTCGAGATGTCGGTTTTGTTATTGATGATGAATTCTTTATCTCGAATATTATTCCAGATCGTTTAGAAGAATTGCAAGCGTATCGCGAAATAAAACGTCAATTCAAAGGAAATAAAATCAATGCATTACCAGAAGAAGTTTATGTAGAAGGTGGCGATGTGATTTTGTATAACGATTATATTTTTGTTGGAACGTACAAACAAGCAGATTTCAAAAATTATAAAACAGGACGTACAAATGTTGAGTTTGTAAAGTATATCAAAGCTAAATTTCCGAATAAAAAAGTATTGGATTTTGAATTGAAAAAGAATGATGAAAATCCATATGAAGGAATTTTACATTTAGATTGCACTTTCAATCCTGTTGGGAAAGACAAAGCAATTATTTACAAAGATGGCTTTTTATTTGAGAATGAATATCAGCAAATTGTCGATATTTTTGGAAAAGAAAATTTATTCGAAGTAACAAAAGAAGAAATGTATTGGATGAATCCAAATGTGTTTTCAATTTCTCCTGAAGTTGTTGTTTCTGAGAAAAATTTTATACGTTTAAATGATCATTTAGAAAATGTATGGAACATAAAAGTGGAACGAATTAATTACCGCGAAGTTTCTAAAATGGGAGGTTTACTAAGATGTTCTACAATGCCATTAATCAGAAAATAACATGAAACAAAAACAATATACGTCAACTATTTTGATGGTTGAGCCAACAGCTTTTTATTACAATCCAGAAACGGCTGTTAACAATTATTTCCAAACAGAAACAACAGATTCTCAAGAAGATATTCAGAAAGAAGCGTTAGAAGAATTTCAAGGAATGGTTTCTGCTTTGCGTTCAAAAGGTGTAAATGTTATCACGATCAAAGATACTGCTTCACCGCATACGCCAGATTCAATCTTCCCAAACAATTGGATTTCTTTTCATGATAACGGAAATGTTGTGTTATATCCTATGTTTGCAAAAAATAGGAGACAAGAGCGTCGTGAAGAAGATGTATTGAGTTTGTTGGAAGAAAAAGGTTTTCATATTGATGATGTGATTGATTTTACATCGGCAGAAGAAGACGAAATTTTCCTGGAAGGAACAGGAAGTATTATTCTTGATCGCGAGCATGAATTGGCTTATGCATGTATTTCTCAACGAACTGATGAAGATTTATTGATTGAATTTTGTGAGGAATTAGAATATACGCCAGTTATTTTTCATGCGAATCAAACTGTAAATGGAGAACGCAAACCAATTTATCATACAAATGTAATGATGTGTATTGCAGATAAGTATGCGATTATTTGTTTGGATTCTATCGATGATAAAAAAGAAAAGAAAACAGTTTGTGAGTATTTATTAGAAGCTGGAAAAGAAATAATTGCAATTACAGAAGCACAAGTGCATCAATTTGCTGGCAATATGTTGCAAGTTGGAGGTTTAGGACAATCATATTTGGTGATGTCACAAACGGCTTATAATTCGCTTAATCAAGAACAAATTTCTAAAATTGAGGCTTATAATCCAATATTACCTGTTAAGATAGATTTGATTGAAAAATTAGGAGGAGGAAGCGCTCGCTGTATGATGGCGGAAGTTTTCTTACCAAAAAATAAAAACATTTAGCTTAAAATTTACAAATCCGAGTTTTTTACTCGGATTTGTAAATCATGCAAAATAGTTTTAAACTATCTTTCAATCGGTAAATTTTCGTCAGCGCCCCATTCAGACCAAGAACCATCATAAACTTTTACCTTATCAAAACCTGCAATTGTCGAAGCCAAGGCTAGGATGGAAGCTGTAACACCAGAACCGCACGAAAAAATATTTTCTTTGGATGAATCTGTCAATTTTTCGAAAATTGCTTTCAGTTTTTCTTTTGATTTATATGATGTATCAGCCAAAACATTTTCAAAAAATAAATTCTTAGAAGCTGGAATATGTCCGCTTCGTAAACCTTGTCTTGGCTCAGGAGAAGTCCCCTTGAAACGCCCTTCTGATCGAGCATCTATAATCATTTTTGAATCATCATTTATTGCATTTAACATAACTTGTGTATCAGCAAACCAATTCGATTGAAAGTCAGCAATAAAGTCACCTTTTATAGTAGGTAGAAAATAAGTAGAAGTTGTGACAAAATTATTATCCATCCAAACAGGTAATCCGCCATCTAAAACATATATTTCATTGTGTCCCATTACTTTGAACATCCACCAAACTCTCGGACTCGAATAAACTCCCCAACGATCATAACAAACGATGATAGAATCTTGATTAATGCCCAAATTTTGAGCTTCTTTTGTAAAAGTTTCTTCATCAACAAATGTATGAGGAAATTGCGAAGAATGATCAGAAAATTTTCCTTCCAAATCAAAGAAAAGAGAATTCGGAATTAATTTTAATTCTTGATCTTTTATTGATTGTCCAACTTTATCAATCGTACAATCTAAAATAATTAAATTTTTAAGATGTAGATTATCATGTAATTCTTGTGTTGATATGATTGGTGAATTGAAAGTCATTTCTGTTTTATTTTTTATAAAAGTAAAAAAACGCAACCATTTTTGGTTACGTTTTCTTATCTATCTTATTTATTTTTTCTTTAACTGATAATTTTGTGCTAAAGCTCCAGTAATTTCATTTCCTTCTAAATCTAATTGGAATAAAATATTCTCTCCAACCTTATAACGTTTATATTCATCGTCTTTTGTTTTTAATGAAATTGAATTACCATCATCAGTCCACGTAATATTACCTTGATTTTCAACCTTTAGGTTTTTGTCGATATATTCCTCTGTTAAGGTATATGTATTATCTTGATTTAAAGTTAATTCTGTTTTAATTCCTTCACAATCAGCACAAGGGATCACGCCCTCATAAGTTCCGTCCCAATCTAAAGCAGATTGAGAAGTGGAGTCATCGATTTTTTGTGATGATTTATTTTCAGTGGCAGGAGTACTTTCAGTCTTTTTTTCGCAAGCTGTGAATAATATGCTTGTAAAAGCACATAATACAAATAATTTTTTCATAATATATTTATTTTAAGGTTATTATTTTAAGTTAAAGCCAATTTTTATCATTGGTCCAAACATATCCATATCATAAACAAAGTTGGAATTGTTACTTCCTTTCTCGTAGTCCATACTTATGATTTGATAGCCCGCCATTGCGTAAAATAAATCAGAGAATTGATAACCAGCCAATCCTTCTAATTGCCATGCTAATTTTGAGCCGATTCCAAATCCTCCAATTTCTCCAGAAACATTATACAAAAACTTTTTGTTTGGTAAACTTCTTGTTCTTGCAACTAACATTGGATCTACCCAAGTTTTAGAAATACTACGATCTAAATGCATTGGTTTTAAAGAAACTGGATTGATTAGATTTACATCAAATCCAGATTTAATATTTACAAGGTTCATACTAATACCAGCTTCTAGCCAAGGTGTAATTTTTCTCAATAAACCTGCTTCAAAAGAGAATTGTTTTGCTGTTAATTTACCATCCAAAACTAAAGGGTCTTTTTTAACATTTGCAGCTAAAGAAGCATAAATAATATCAGATGTAATCACCCAATCTTTGTTTTCGGCTTCAAAAATTAACATTCCAGCAAATTTCAAATGCTCAAAAAAGTCTGAAGGGGATTGACTTACATGTACATTCGGAAGTCGAGAAACACTCGCTTTTCCTTTCATATGAGGCAACATCATATTTGGCTCTACTTTGAAATGCCAAGAATCATCTGGCTGAATTGAGTCTTGAGCAAAAGTTTGCGTACTTGATGCTAATAGAATTAAAAATGTGCTTTTTTGAAAAAAGTTAAACATAATTTTTTAAGTTTCGTTTTATTAATTATTTCAAATGATAGAGAGAAAAGTTAAGTTAGTTGTGGTTTTATTATAGGTTAAGTTTCTTATTAAATTGTCTAGATAAATCTAGTTTCATTCCCAATGTAAAAACACTTTGTTCTTTTTTACCAATATAATTTTTACCAAAAGAGATACGCTGTTCTGTATATAATTGTACATATTTCATCGGATAATATTCTAATCCTGTAATGAAATCACTTCGTCTGAAATTTTTATCAATGATTATATTTTCTACAGATTTCTTTGTTTCAGGAACATATAAATTATAACCTCCTAAAATTGAAAATTTATTTAGTTTATATTTCAACGCTGTCTCAAAACCTTTTGCATCAAAAACATATGAAGGATTAATTGTATTTTCAGATTGATATGAAATAGGTATAAAATCACCATTTTGCTGTAAAATTCCAAGTAGACTAACATCAAATTGTTTACTCGTATATTTTAAACCAATTGAATAAAAAGTTGGATGTCCTGATAAACCTAAGATATGATTATCATCAATTAAGTTTTGAGCTATAAAAGCACGGTTAAATGCAGCTCCAATACTAATATTTTGATTTAATTCTAATTGAGCTGAAAAACCAAAACCATCAATAATCTTATCATCATTTCCACCTTTTGTTTGGATTTGAGCACCAAATTGAAAAGCTTTAATTTTATTTCTATAAATTATTGATTGATCTGCTCGTCCTGTTCCTAGCAAACCACCATCTGTTCCACCTGTAAAAGTTGCAGAAGCGCGTCCTCCAAATACATTAAAACGATCTGTATAAGCTGTAACATCACGGTAAACACTCCATTGTTTACCAAATGTTATTTTACCATATTTAGACAAATCAATACCTAAGTAACCCAAGCGATTACCAAAAACTTGTTGTTTTTGTTCTGAAACAATTGTCAAAAGATCACTATCTAAATTTCCATCAACATTAAACGACGAGTTACCTTTGAACATATTTATTTGGAGTTCAATACCAGCTACAAATGCAATATTTCCTTTTTTTAGATTAATTTCAATTCCAGCACGAGAGGCATTTTCTTGTAGCTCCATTACTTTATCATGCACAGCAAGATGACCTCTCAAACTAGTGTAAGGTCTTATCGAAATATCAATTGTATCATTTGATTTTTGAGCATAAACAATAGATCCTAATAATAAAAAGGCAGATATAAAATGTTTGTTATTGGCAATCATATTGAATGTTGATTTAGAACTATTTGCAAGAAAAATATTGATTAATTTTTCGATCTAAATTCCAACAAATGTAAATGGTTTTGTATCACTAAAAAGTTGTGAAGTTTCGCCAGCATACGTTTCATTTTTACTTACGCTTAATCGTTTTGTTTTTGCATTTTTACCAAAATAAATTTTCTTTAAATCAACCCAAAATGTATTTGGAGTTTTTGTAGTTTCAAAGTAATAAACAAGATTTTTATGATCAGAAACTGATCTCCATCTTGTAGACGATATGTTAGGTTCTGCTTCTGAAGAAATTCCTAACGGAACCGATACATTTCTGATAACACTAAAAACACTTGCAGTAGAAGTGCGAGTATCAGCGGTTTGCGGAATTGCATTAATGTAATATGATGCTCTTACATAACGATCAGCAGCTCTGTTAGTTCCTGGTAACATAATTGTTCCTGGAATCCCTTTCCAATATTGATTAATTGCTAATTGCTCATCAAAAACTGGAGAATTTGTCATTACTGTATAAGAAGGATCATGGTGTATTTTTAATTTCCCGTTTACATATTCGAAAATTGCATTGTCTCCATTTGCATCAGAAATTGAAAGATGTAAAGTTGTAAATTTTTGAGTACCTGGAATGTAGTCAGAAACAATTACAAATTTTTCTTTTCTCAAATCATCTACAGCTTCTTTTACTGTAGCATAATTATCTAAAACATATTGTGCCCAAGCTGCAATTGTAACACCTGGCTTTGTTCCTTTTGGATTAAATTGAGGATACTGGCTTTCTACTAACCACAAAACATTCGCAACAAGTCCTTTTTCGTTCATGCCATCTGTTGTCGCAATGTCCCAAGCACTTGCAATTACACTTCCGTATTTTGAAGTCCATTTTTCCGAAGCATTTCCAACGTTGCCAGATCGATCTATACCTCTAGGAAAAACCCAAATATTTGCATCAATTTCATCTTTCCAATCCATAGAACGAGCTGTGATTACAGTATTTTCTGGACCTTTATAGACAACTCTTGTGCAAGCATCTAGTTGTGGAGATAATAAAAAAAATAGGTTGGTAGAAAATAATGTCAAAGTTAATTTACTTAAAAAAGTCTTTTTCATTATGATGTATTTAGAATATTAAAGTTATTAATTTAATTGGAGAAAATTATACTCTTTTACTAATATTGTGCAGAATATTAAAAATTATCCATTTATACAATGTTGTTTTTGGAATATTATAACGTTCTATAATTTCTCATGATTTTGTATAATTATCTTCTATTACAAATCAACGAAAAATGCTGATTTTCCTCTTAAAACAAATCCCTCATTACCCCCTCTTATTTATATTTTTCTCATTATCAATAATATGAGCTTATTATTTATCAAAATAATGTTATAGATGTTAATCGTTAATTTCTTTAATTATAAAATTTAAACAATTGAAATAGAGTAAATAATAATTATAGAAACAAAAAAAAACGCAACTAATTAAGTTGCGTTTTTAGAATTATCTTTTATAAGATTATTTTGGATTTGTTACTTCAGAAACTGGTTCGCCAATATTTCCGTTTGGCTCTTCTATATGTAGCAAAGCGGCAACTGTAGGTGCGATATCTGTCATATAAACACGGTTATTATTTTTACCATGTTTTATACCCCAACCCATCAAAACAAATGGAATGTGAGCATCGTAAGCCCCCCAAGTTCCGTGTGTTGTTCCTCCAGCATTTTGTTTTCCGCCGTACCATTGTGGTTCTAAAATATAAGTAATAGCACCGCTACGTTTACGATTGTAACCGTTAACCATTCGTTCTTTGATAATCGCAGGAATAGAAGCTTCTCCAATTTTATCCATATCAGCTACGAAAGAAACACCATCAACTTTTTGCATAAACTTTACGATTTCTTCTTTGATATCTTCTTCGTCTAATTTATTTTGTTCGATCGTTTGATAATTCAAATGAACCTGATAATTTGTCAATGAGCGTACAATATCAGTAGATTTGAATTTCTCTTGTAATTTAGCATTTAATGCTTTTTTTACTTCTCCAGTTGGAAAGTATCCTGCATTACCTTTTTTATCTTGGAAATATTTAGGATTATGAGCTCCACCATGATCTGCAGTTAAGAAAACTAAATATTGCCCTTTTCCAACTTTTTGGTCTAAGTGATTAAATAATTGTTCCAAGTCTTTATCTAAACGCAAATAAGTATCTTCGGCTTCGATTGTATTTGGAGAAAATTGATGTCCAACATAATCAGTAGAAGAGAAACTAACCGCTAAAAAATCTGTAATTCCTTTCTCATTTTGACCTAATTTTTCGTTATCAATAATTTCAATCGCGATATCTTTTGTTAACGAATTTCCGAAAGGAGTAGAGCGAATCAAACCTAAACCATTTTCTTTTTTCAACGCTTTCAAATCATAAGGAAATTGCATTTTATCTAATCCTTTATAATTTTCGCGATATGGATTTCCATCTTTTTCACTTTGTACATAAGTATCAATCGGATAAAGTGTGTTCCATTTGTCTAAATATTTTTCAGGAACTTTTTTATCGTTGAATTTTTGTAACCATTTTGGCAACTCATTCATATAAAATGTACTCGAAACCCAGTTACCAGATTCTCCATCAAACCAAAAAGCAGCATCAGCAAAATGACCTGCAGGTAATATTCCTCCACGATCTTTTAACGAAACTCCATATACTTTTGAACGGAAATTTGTTGATAATTTTAATTGATCAGTAACTGTAGAAGTTAACAAGTTTTTTGGAGACATTTTTCCTGCTTTTGATGAAGTTCCAACCCCATTTACAGCATCATCTTGCGTACAATACATTTCTTGTCCTGTTGCTTGAATGATAAAATCGTTCCCAGCAATTCCGTGAATAGCAGGCACAGAACCTGTATAAATAGTGCTATGACCGATAGCTGTATAAGTAGGTATATAAGGAATATAGGTATTTTCGTTGCTAAAACCTTCGTTTAACATACGATTGAAACCTCCTGTAGAATATCTATCTTGGTAACGATATAAATAATCCCATCGCATTTGATCGACAACGATACCAACTACTAGTTTTGGACGGCTAACCTCTTGTTGCGCATATAGCGAAAGACCAGCAAATAACCCTAAAACACTTAAAAAAGTTTTATTAAATTTCATTTTAAAAATTTTACACATAGCAAATGTAACAATTAAATTTTGGGCTAAATTTAAATAATAATTAAAAAATTAGTAAATTAAACAAAATCATAAAAAAATAGAATATGAGTGCAAAGCCTGTAGAAATAGTAGAAATTTTTGATGTTTCAATTGATAAAGTGTGGAATGCCTTAACGACAAAATCTGCTTTTGATAAATGGTATTTTGATATTAAGAAGTTTGTTCCAGAAGTTGGATTCGAATTTGAGTTTTATGGCGGATCGTATTTACATCACTGTAAAATAGTAGAAGTAGAGCCGACTAAATTGTTAGCTTATACATGGAAATATCCTGTCTACGAAGGAAATTCTGTTGTTACATTTATTTTGGATGAATTAACAGATGAAATTGTTCCGCAAACAAAATTAACGTTGATTCATGAAGGAATTGAAACTTTTCCGCCTGATGATAAAAATTTCTCGCGCGAAAGTTTTGAAGCTGGTTGGACAGAAATTATCCGAATTAGTTTGAAAAATTATTTGGAAGGAAATTATGAAGAAGATTCGAAAGTCGAATAAATAAAAAAAGGAACTTCGTCAAGTTCCTTTTAATTTTTTTTTACAGCTTATTATTTTTTGAATAATACTGTGATTCCTTCTTGATTTGGTAAAATCGGACGAGGATCTTCTGCTGTTACTATTCCAGCTTTTTCTTTTCTTAAATTCGCAACCCAAAATGGAATCCAAGAAATAGCCATCGTTGCAAAAAAGATGATACCCCAGAATCCGCATAAAGCGATTGTTAAGAATAATAAGAAACCTAAAAATTGAATCATGATTTTATTTTTATGTGATACAAACTTAGTAAATAAAATTTATAGAAATACTAACATTAATCACTTTTCTTTCATCAAACGATTTCTTAAATTTGTGAGATAAGTAAACAATATATAAATAATAAAAAATACCAAAATGGAATACAGAATTGAGAAAGACACCATGGGGGAAGTAAAAGTTCCTGCAGATAAATACTGGGGTGCTCAAACAGAACGTTCTCGTAACAACTTTAAAATTGGTCCTGCGGCTTCTATGCCTCACGAAATTGTAGAAGGTTTCGCTTATCTTAAGAAAGCTGCTGCTTATGCAAATGCTGAATTAGGTGTTTTACCAGTTGAAAAACGTGATGCTATTGCTGCTGTATGTGACGAAATTTTAGCAGGAAAATTAGATGATCAATTTCCTTTAGTAATTTGGCAAACAGGTTCAGGAACTCAATCTAATATGAATGTGAATGAAGTTGTTGCTAATCGTGCGCAAGTTTTAGCTGGATTCAAAATTGGAGAAGGTGAACCAGTTCTTAAAGCGAATGACGACGTTAACAAATCTCAATCTTCTAATGATACTTTCCCAACAGGTATGCACATTGCTGCTTACAAAGCAGTTGTTGAAGTAACAATTCCAGGTGTTGAGCAATTACGTGATACATTAGCTAAGAAAGCTGAAGAATTTAAATCTGTTGTAAAAATTGGTCGTACACACTTAATGGATGCAACGCCATTAACATTAGGTCAAGAGATTTCTGGATATGTAGCGCAATTAAATCACGGTTTAAAAGCTTTAAGAAATACACTAGAGCATTTATCTGAAGTTGCTTTAGGTGGAACTGCTGTAGGTACAGGTCTTAACACGCCAGAAGGATACGATGTTTTAGTTGCTAAATACATTGCTGAATTTACAGGTCATCCATTTGTAACAGCAGAAAATAAGTTCGAAGCATTAGCTGCTCACGATGCAATCGTAGAAACTCACGGAGCTTTGAAACAATTAGCTGTTTCATTAAACAAAATTGCAAATGACGTTCGTATGTTAGCTTCTGGACCTCGTTCAGGTATTGGAGAAATTATCATTCCAGAAAACGAACCAGGATCTTCTATCATGCCAGGTAAAGTAAATCCTACTCAATGTGAGGCGTTAACAATGGTTGCAGCTCAAGTTATGGGTAACGATGTTGCGATTACAATTGGAGGAACTCAAGGTCATTATGAATTGAATGTTTTCAAACCAGTTATGGCTGCAAACTTCTTACAATCTGCACGTTTATTAGGAGATGCTTGTGTGTCTTTTGATGAGCATTGTGCGCAAGGTATTGAGCCAAATTATGCTCGTATCAAAGAATTAGTTGATAATTCATTAATGTTAGTTACAGCACTTAATACGAAAATTGGTTACTACAAAGCTGCTGAAATTGCTCAAACAGCTCACAAAAACAACTCAACGTTAAAAGAAACTGCAATCGCATTAGGGTATGTAACTGCTGAAGAATTTGACGAATGGGTAAAACCAGAAGATATGGTTGGTTCTTTGAAATAAGAATTTTTAAATCATTATATAGGAAGAGGTTGCTTAGGCAACCTCTTTTTTTGTTAAATTTATTTAAATTTGAGAAAAAGTTCCTTTATTAAGTGGAAAAATTGTAACTTTAATAAAAGTTTAGAATTATGGCAACTGTTAAACTAAAAAAATACGAACAAATCATAAATAAAATCCCTGAAGTAAGAGATTTTACGAGTGTTTATTTTTACGTAAATCGTTATAATATTGATCAAAAATATATTCAATATCTTGATGAATTATCAACGTTAAAAGACGAAATAATCTCAAGTTGGTTAAATATCACAACGCGTACATACAGAAATTATAAAACGAAAGATGTTTCTCTAAAAGATAATACAAAAGAGCATATTGTTTTATTGATTTCTTTATACAAACACGGTTTGGAGGTTTTCAATACAAAAGATGATTTCGAGAAATGGTTAACGACGCCTAATGTTTTGTTAGATAAAAAATCGCCAGCAGATTTTCTTGATACAGTTTCAGGTCTGAAATTTATCGATAATCGTTTGACTGCGATAGAATACGGAGAAAACGTCTAACAATGTTAGTTTACAATATTCGTAAAGCGAGATATTCAAAATCATTACAAGCTTCTGGAGTTGCCAACAGATGGAATAAAAATGATGAATTTGTTATTTATGCAGGAAGTTCTCGCGCGCTTTCAACCTTAAAATTGGTGGTGCATAGAAGTTCTATTAGCATTGATAACTCGTACAAATTATTAGTGATAGAAATTGATTGCGAAGAAGATGAAATTTATGAAATTAAAAAGTCTAAATTACCTAAGAATTGGCAATCTGTAGAGGCTTATCCCGAGTTACAAGAGATTGGTTCTGCTTGGTATCAGGATTTTAAATATTTGGTTATCAAAGTTCCATCGTCAATCATTCCAAAAGAATATAATTATTTAATCAATACAAAACATCCTGATTTTTCTTCAAAGGTTAAAATCAAAGAATTAGAAGATTAAAATCGACTAAATATTTAGCCGATTTTTTTATGAATATTTTAAAGTTTTTTTAAATCTTTTTTAAATCTTTTTATACTTTAACAATAAACTATTTGTTACAACACTTACACTACTCAAAGCCATTGCAGCACCAGCAATCATAGGATCTAACAAAAATCCGTTAATTGGATAAAGCACTCCAGCAGCGATTGGAATTCCTATTACATTGTAAATAAATGCCCAAAATAAATTTTGATGAATTGTTTTGACCGTTTGCGTAGATAAATTAATTGCATGATCGATTTTTGTCAAATCTCCGCCAATCAAGGTAACTTCTGCCACATCAATCGCAATATCAGAACCATTTCCCATCGCAATCGAAACATCCGCCTGAGCCAACGCTGCACTGTCGTTAATTCCATCACCAACCATTGCAACAACTTTTCCTTTTTGCTGCAAATCTTTGATAATACTCATTTTATCATTTGGTAAAGCATTTGCGACAACTTGATCAATTCCGACTTGTTTTGCAATTGCATTTGCCGAAAATTCGTTGTCACCAGTCACCATCCAAACTTCAATTCCTTTTTCGTGAAAAGCTTTAATAGCTTCAACAGAAGTTGCTTTTATTTCATCAGAAATTCCAATTAATCCCAAAACTTTTTTATCATTTCCAAAGAAAGAAGTAGTATAATTTTTAATCGAAAAATCTTGAATAGCTTGTTTTACATTTTCATCAATTTGAATATTTAATTCAGTAATCCAACTTGTTTTTCCAACATAATAAGTGTCATTTAAAATATTAGCTTTCAATCCTTTTCCAGATATATCTTCAATTTTTAGTTCAGGTAAAATATCTTGTTTTCCAATATGTTCTGTAATCGCTTTTGCCAAAGGATGTTGCGAATTATTTTCGATTGTATAAAGCATATTTTTAGCAGAATCATCAAACCAAATCAATTCTTGTACTTTTGGTTTTCCTTCTGTAATTGTTCCTGTTTTATCTAAAATAATTGTATCAATTTTCTTCGCTAATTCTAAACTTTCAGCATTTTTGATCAAAATTCCTTGCTCAGCACCTTTTCCCATTCCAACCATAATCGCGGTAGGTGTTGCTAAACCAAGCGCACAAGGACAAGCGATAACAAGGACAGTAATCATCGATAAAAGGGCCATTGTAAAAGCATTTTCTTGACCTAAAACTAACCAAGTAATGAACGTTAGAATTGCAATAATAATTACAATCGGAACAAAAACACCTGCAATTTTGTCTACCAATTGTTGAACTGGCGCTTTACTTCCTTGTGCATTTTTAACCGATTGAATAATTTGAGCCAAAAGTGTATCATTCCCTACTTTCAAGGCTTTATATTGAATAGGAGAGTTTTGGTTTAAGGTCCCTGAAAAAACATTTGCATCAATTCCTTTTTCAACTGGAATTGGTTCTCCTGTCAATGAACTTTCATCGATAAAAGATTCTCCCGAAACAATAATTCCATCAACCGCAATTTTATCTCCAGGTTTTGCAATAATCAAATCACCAATTTGTACATCTTCAATTTTCACTTCAACCTGATCTCCATCTTTCACAACCAACACAGTATTAGGTTGTAATCCGATTAATTTCTTGATCGCTTCGGAAGTATTTCCTTTCGCACGTTCTTCCATCAATTTACCAATCAAGATAAAAACGATGATTAAACCAGCAGCTTCAAAATAAGGATGCGCATGCAAACCTTTGCTGTGCCAATATTCTGGAAATAATGTATTGAAAACGCTAAAAAGATAGGCTACACTTGTACTCAAAGTAACCAAAGTATCCATATTAGCCGATTTATTTTTCAATTGTTTCCAAGCACCGACGAAAAATTGTTGCCCAAAAATGAAAAGAATTGGCGTAGAAAGTGCCCACATAATGTAATTTCCGTAAGGCATATCCATAAAAAACATTCCAATAATAAATAAAGGAACTCCAAAAATTAAAGCCCAAATCACTTTATTTTTCAGCGTTTTGTATTTTTCTTCGTGAAGTTGTTCTATTTCTTCATCTTGATTTTTAGACTCATCAATCACCAAATCATAGCCAACTTCTACTAAAGCATTTTTCAAATTTTCTGGAGAAACTAGAGTAGGAATGTACTCTATTTTTCCCATTCCATTTCCGTAATTCACTTCCGCATTTACAACACCTAACTGACGATTAAGATTCGCTTGAGAACTACTCGCACACGAAGCACACGTCATATTGAGAACGGGATACGATTTTTCGACAGAATCTATTTTGAAGTTATTTTGCTTTAAAGTTTCGTAGATTTTAGGGGAAACTTTCCATAATTTCTTTGCCGAAACGTTAATCGTTTTAGCATCTAAATTCACAGCATATTCATCAAGATTTTCTATTTCAGAAAGTAATTTATTGATGAGTTCAACATCTTTTTCTGAATTCAAATTGATAATCGGTATAGTAAGTGTTAGTGCATTCATAACAGTAATTTTATGGGACAAATTTCCAAAGATTTTGGCGAGAAAGTATTATATAATTAGAGGTTAAAGTTACACTTTTTACTAATTACTTTAAGATGATATTAAAACGTTTCACGCCATCATTTTGTTGATAATACAAATAACCTTTGTGCGCTTCTATAATGTTTTTGGAAAGTGTTAAGCCAATTCCTGCACCATCTTTTCGAGTTGTATAAAAAGGTAAAAATATTTTGGAAATGATTTCTTCATCAATCAATTGTCCAGAATCTTGAATAATAATTTGCAATCGATTATCAGTTTGTTTCGATGAAATTTCAATAGATTTAGTTTCTACATTTTCTAATGAATAAATCGCATTTTTGATTAAGTTAATCAAAACTTGTTCAAATAAGATACGATCAATTTCAACTTCAATATTTTGTGGAATTAAATTCTGAAAAACAATATTTTTTTGATGAAATTCAGCCGAAAAAGATTGTTCAATTCCTTGGACAATTTCATACAAATTTTGTAACGATTTAACAGGGTTTGGTAACATGGTCAATTTACGATATTGCTCTACAAACGTCTGTAAATGCTGACTTCTATTCATAATTGTATCCAAACTCAAACGAATATCATCATAATCATTTTTGTCTAAATGATTCGCTTCAAAATAAGTTTTTGTGGTATTTGCTAATGAATAAATAGGCGTCAAAGAATTGATGATTTCATGCGCAATAACTTTCATAATATTCATCCAAGCCTCTTTTTCAGTGGAATCAATCACGCGCTGAATCGAATCAATAAAAATAATCGCATATTCATCATGAGCAATCAACGTTTTTGTGTTCTGAATCAGATAAGTTTGTCGCTCTTCATCATTAATTTGTATGTCAATTGTACTTTTAAAATCATCAAATTCTTTATTTTCTAAAGTTTCACAAAACTGTGGAATCAATTTTTTTAGATAATTCCACGAACTTGATTTTGGAACGCTAAATATCTTTTGAAAATGATGATTGATAAATATAATTTTTCGATCATTTTCTTCTTTTTTAAGAATCAAAAAGCCAAACGGAACTGCATTCAATAATTGATGATAAATGATTTCTTTAGACGAATTTAAAACATGTTCTTCTCTAATTTTATGATATAATTTTAATACAGAATTGTCTTTTTTATATTGATTTTGATTAATATTTAAGCTAAAGTCATTGTACAATAAAGCATCTATAATTTTCTGATTTTTAGAAAGATAATTTTTAGAAAAATGAATTATTTCCGTAATCGAAACAATTGTAATAATACATACAAATGTAAATGAAAACCAATAATTTTTGATTCCAATAAAAGCCAACATAAACAAAAGAAATGCTAAAAAAAGTATTCTGAGTACTAACTGAAAAATAAGAGAATTGCGTTTCATTATTTATAATTCGTAATGTTATATTTTTCTAATTTTCGATATAAAGCAGCACGAGAAACACCTAAATTTTCGGCTGTTTTACTAATATTTCCTTCAAAAAAATGTAAACGTTCTACAATTTTATTTCGCTCTATTTCGTTCAAATTATTTGAATTATCTGTTATTTTTTGAGGAATAAATGTTGTGAAACCTATATTTTCAATCGTAATTTCATTTTCTTCAGCCAAAATAATTGCACGTTCGATTCTGTTTTGCAATTCTCGAATGTTTCCGTTCCAATCGTAGTTTTCTAATTGATGTAAAATTTGTTCATGGATAATAGGTTTTTCTACTTCATATTTATCAACATAAAGTTCTAAAAAATAATCAATCAAAGGTTTAATATCTTCTTTTCGTTCGCTAAGACTTGGCATTGTAACTGAAATTGTATTGATTCGATAATATAAATCTTCCCTAAAACGACCTTCTTTTACTGCATTTTCAAGATTCGCATTCGTAGCAACAATAATCCGAACATCAATTTTTCTTGGTAAACTTTCTCCTAAACGAATAATTTCTTTATTCTGAATTACTTGCAAAAGTTTTGCTTGTAAATGATTTGGTAAATTCCCAATTTCATCTAAAAAAATTGTTCCATTATTTGCTGCTTCAAATCGACCAATTGTATCTTCTTTTGCATCGGTAAACGCACCTTTTTTATATCCAAATAATTCACTTTCAAATAGATTTTCGTTTAAAGAACCTAAATCAACATGAACAAATTTTTCTGTATTTCGAGAAGAATTTTCATGAATTGATTTTGCCAAAACTGATTTTCCTGTACCATTTTCGCCTAAAATCAAGATTGTTGCATCGGTTTTTGCAATTTTATTGGTGATTTTATATACTTTTTCGATACTCGGAGAATTTCCGTAAAACAACTTATTTTCTTTCGCTTCTTTTATTTTCCTCGATTTTCTAAGTTGTTTTATCGCTTCTTTTATAAGATTAACTAATTTATCATTATCCCATGGTTTTAAAATATAATCAATCGCACCAAGTTTTAAACCTTCAACCGCAGTTTCTACACTTCCATAGGAAGTCATTAAAATTACTCTCGTTTTTGGTTGCGCATGTTGAATTTCTTTCAGCCAAAAAATTCCTTCTTTTCCATCTTCATAACCTGTTCTAAAATTCATGTCCATTAAAACAACATCAATTTCATTTTCTACCAAGATTTGAGGAATCTTTTTAGGATCAGAACAAGTGATAATTGTTTCGAATTGGCGTTTCAAAAGTAGTCGACTTGCAATTAATATTTCTTCTTGATCGTCTAAAATCAGTATAGTGGCTAAAGTTTTCTTCATATTCAGTTTTGTCATGTGTCCGTTTCTGAACAAATAAGTGTTCGTTTTCGGACAGTCTATTTTTTATATAATTTTTTAAAAGAATTGATTTCAATGCTTTAAGAAATTATAAATTTTGGGCATATTTATTACGTATTGATAATTAGTAAAATAACCATAAATAAACGGTTGTTTGGTAAATTTAATAAATAATGGATACGAAAATCAATCAAAAAAATAAAAAATATAAACGCCTCGGAATAATTGCTGTAACGACCATAATTTTAGGCGGTTCGAGTTTTTATTTGATGAATCGACCGCGAACTTTAACTGTAAGTGCAAATGAATTGATGATAAAAGACGTTTCTGAAGATTATTTTGAAGATTTTGTTGTTTTTCAGGCACAAATAGAACCAATTAATTCAATCTTTATCAATGTGATAGAAGGTGGTTCTGTTCAAGAAATATTTGTAGAAAATGGTGAGAAGGTGACAAAAGGATTACCAATTGCACGATTATATAATCCGAATACGGAACTTAATTTTTTGACGCAAGAAACGGCAATTATTGAACAAATGAATCAATTAAATGTTGCAAAACTATCTATTCGGAATCAAGAATTAGATCTATCAAAGGATTTTGTAGGAATTGAACACGATTTTAATCAATCAAAATTAGATTATGAACTAAATCAAAAGTTATATGATCGAGAAGTGTTAGCAAAAAATGAGTGGGAGAATACGAAGGAAAAAATGCGCTATCAGCAAGAACGAAAAGCAATTATTCAAAAAAGTTTGGTAAAGGAACGTGAATCAAATTCGATTCAATTAAAGCAAATTAATGAAGCTTTAGCTATCATGCAAAAAAGTCTAGTAACGCTTCGGAAAAACAAACAAAATTTCTTGGTTTTAGCACCTGAAACTGGTCGTTTAAGTTCTTTTGAAGCGACATTAGGACAATCAATAGAAGCAGGAAAAAGCATAGGAAAAGTGGATATTCTAAGCGGTTATAAATTAGTTGCAATGGTAGATGAATATTATTTGGATAGAATTCAAGAAAATCAATATGGACAAATCGAAATTAAAGGAAAAATCATAAAAGTGAAAGTGACTAAGATTTCTCCAGAAATAAAAAATGGAAAATTTAAAACAGAATTAGAATTTATTGATAAAATTCCTGAAAATTTACAAGAAGGTTTATCCGTAGGAGTAAAATTGATTTTATCCGAGAAAGAGAAGAAATTAGTGATTCAGAAAGGTTCCTTTTATACAACCACACAAGGGAAGTGGATTTTTGTTGTTAATAATGATAAAGCAACACGAAGAAAAATTGAATTAGGAAGAGAAAATCCGAGTGTTTATGAGATATCCTCAGGATTAAAAGTAAATGAAAAAGTAATTATTTCGAATTACGAAGATTATAAAGAAGTACAAGAATTAACGATAAAAAAATAATAACACACAATTTTAGCTGTCATTTCGAGCTTATCGAGAAATCTATAAAATACAGATTCCTCATTTCGCTAAAAGCTATGTTCGGAATGACAAAAAATAAATTAAAAAAATAACATCATGATTAAAATAGAAAACTTATCAAAAATATTTATCACAGAAGATATTCAAACAAAAGCGTTGAATGAGATTAATTTAATAATCAATTCTGGAGAATTTATTTCCATTATGGGCCCTTCAGGTTGTGGAAAATCAACTTTATTGAATATTATTGGATTATTGGATTCTTTCAATGGAGGAAGTTATACCTTGAATAACCTTGAAATGTCTAATGCAAACGAATCGAAACGCTCTCAAGTTAGAAAAGAAAACATAGGATTTATCTTCCAAAATTTCAACTTAATTGATGAATTATCAGTTTATGATAATATCGAATTACCTTTGATTTATTCTAAAGTTTCGAACTCGGAACGAAAAAAACGAGTGCAAGAAATTGCCGAAAAATTAAACATTGTCCATCGTTTGCAACATTATCCACAGCAACTTTCTGGTGGTCAGCAACAACGTGTTGCAGTAGCAAGAGCTTTAGTGATTAATCCTAAAATAATTTTGGCTGATGAACCAACAGGAAATTTGGATAGTATTAATGGAAATGAAGTCATGGAGCTTTTGACCGATTTGCATGCGCAAGGATCTACAATTTTGATGGTGACACATTCGGCTCATGATGCGGCTTACTCTGATAAAATTATTACCATGAAAGATGGTGAAATTCTTTCTGAAAAAATGAATCAGAAAAATGTAAATGTTTTTGAGAAAACTAAAATTTAAATTCAATGCTAAAAAATTGGCTTAAAATATACTTAAGAAATACGATCAAGAATAAAGGGTTTACATTTCTTACAATTCTTGGTTTAGCTATCGGAATTGCTGGTGTTATTTTTTCGACTTTATATTGGAAAGATGAAACGAGTTACAATCAATGGAATCCGAATATTGGTCGCGTATTTGAAACATTAACTGTATTTCAGAGAGGTGGAGAAACTTGGCCTACAAGTGTTGAACCTTTGCCTCGTTACTTAAAAGAAAAATCAGATAAGATAGAAAGTTATTGTTGGTTTGAAGGTTGGTATGGGCAAGAAACTTATTACGTCAATAATAAAAAAGTTTATGTTACTGGAATTACTAGTACAGATCAGAATTTTTTTGATTTTATTCCATTCAAGTTTATAAAAGGAAGTGTAGATGATTTTCGCAAAAACAGATATGGTGTTGCAATAGAAGAGAGTGAAGCAATCAAAATCTTTGGTAAAGAAAACCCTGTAGGGAAAATCTTGACAACATATGATGGAATAAAGATGCCGATTTATGGTGTTTTTAAAGCAGAAAAATACACAAGCTTTCAACCTAAAATGGTTATTTCTAATATTTATTCACGTTTAGAGGATATTAAGGATAACTGGGGAAATTATGGCACAGGACTATTTATAAAGCTTAAAAATCCTGCAGACAAACTAGAAGTAGAGAAACTGGCTACACAATTATTTTATGAGAATAATACAGTTAAAAATGCGCAACGAGAAGGAGTTTCAGTAGAAGAATTTTCAAAGATATACGAACCTGTTAAAGTACAATTACAGCCTTTAAAAGATTCGAGATTAAATGCCAAAGTTTCAAGACTTCCGGAAGGAATGGGAAACAAACTGTTTTTACAGATTAACCTGGGATTATCTTATCTGATTTTAATTTTATCCATCATCAATTATATTAACCTTTCCACTGCACAAGCAATTAGAAGAGCAAAAGAAGTAGGAATCAGAAAAGTGGTTGGAGCAACCAAACGAAATATTGTTGTCCAATTTATTGTAGAAACAACCATTACAACTGTTTTGGCATTTGTGGTTGCTTTGGCTTTGGTTGAAGTAGGTTTACCCAGTTATAATCAGCTGATTGACAAAAACCTGGAAATAGAAATTATCCCGTTTATCCCATATCTTGTAGCGATTTTCATTGTAGTTGTGATTATTGCCGGAATTTTTCCTGCCATTTATGTGTCAAATTTTAAAGAGCTTAACGTTCTAAAAGGGAATTTTTCAAGAAGCAAGAATGGAATTTGGTTACGAAATGGAATGTTGATTTTACAATTTTCTATTGCTACATTCTTTATTGTAGCTGGAACTCTTGTTATTCAACAAATGAATCATATTGCAAAAAAAGATTTGGGATTTTCAGGAGATCAAGTGATTAGTATTCCGTTTAAAAGACAGGATTTAGGAGAAAATAAGTTCAATTTTTACGAAAGTTTCCAGCAAGATTTAGCAAAAATTAAAGGCGTACAAAGCATTAATGCAACGGCATTTAAGTTTGGTTCCGGTGGAGCAATATCCAACACAAGTTTTAGAGTAAAAGATAAACAATTGGTAACAGATAATATGGCGATTGACTTTGGCTTTCTAAACATGATGAAAATTGAAGTAAAAGAAGGACGAGATTTAGATCCTAAAATCTCATCTGATACAATTTCCAGTGTTCTTATTAATGAAACCGCAAAAAAACATTTTGGAGAAACATTAAAGTTAAATGACGAGTTCGATTGGAATAATCAAAAATTAAAACTGGTTGGAGTAATAAAAGATTTTAATTTGGGAGAGCCACAGGCTAAGATTAGACCAATGATGTTTTTTCATTTTAAAGTTGTAAAGTGGATGCCTTCCAATCTTCAAAATATACTGATTAAAATAGACACAGAAGATACAAAAGAAACCATCGATAACATTGAAACGTTTTGGAAAGCTAAAGTTAATCAAGATTATCCATTTGAATATGAATTTGTTGATAAGCAATTTGCTCGTTCGTATGAGAATTACACAAAACAAGAGAAAATGTTCAAAATTCTAAATGTTATTGTGATTACAATCGCATTATTTGGATTGTTTGCGCTTTCATCTTACACAATCGAACGTAAATACAAAGAAATTTCTTGAATTATTCTTACGGAACTTTTTATGCGCAGAAAATTAAGAGTTTGGCGGATACTAATTTTCAGTTTGGAAATCAATTAAAAGACAACAAAAGTCAATATATTGGATTGAATCTTTCTATTCCAATTTATTCGAGAGGAAATACAGCGCAACAACGAGAATTGAAAAAAATTGAATTACAATTAAATGAAGTGCAAAAAGATAAAGAGGAAAAACGATTAAATGATCTCGTTAATCTTGAAATAAAAAAATTAAATTTATTGAAAGATTTGACCAATTCTTTAATTGAAATTGTAAAAACTTCTGAACAATCTTTTGAAACCACAGAAACAAAATATAAGTTTGATAAAGTTGATGCTTCTGTTTACAAATCGTCTAAAAATCAAGTGTTAAAATCAAAATATAATGAACTCAATAATAATTTGAGTCAAGTATTTATTCAAAATCAATTAAAAATTTTAGTTGAAAATTAAAACTATACAAAATAAAAAACGACTCAATTATTGAGTCGTTTTTTATTTATAATTTGTTATTTATTCGGTAATTGCGGTGGACGCATTTTGTATTGATTCTGTTTCAAACTCATCAAAAAAGCTTCTAATGCATCCATTTCCGAAGCAGTTAAATTCAATTTCTGAACTAACTCTGTTGTTTTCGGAAATAATGAATCATTTTCTGTTTCTCATTTGGTTGAAAATGGAACATTCCTGCATTGTACATATTGATTACACCACGAATCGTAGGAAAAAGTCCGTTGTGCATATAAGGAGCATTTTGAGGAACTTCTCGTAATGAAGGTGTTTTGAATTCACCAACATTCTTAGCCAATTTAGTTGTATTGTATAATCCTAAATCCTCGTATTCTCGACCATAATATGTCAAACCTATATTATGAAATTTATTATCCGAAAAATATGCTGTATTGTGACAATTGATGCAACGCGCTTTTGTACGGAAAAGATGTAAACCTTCAATTTCTTGATCAGTTAATTCATCCGATTTTCCTGAAATAAATTTATCAAATCTATTTTTTGGTGATAAAATCGTACGTTCAAAGGTTGCAATTGCTTTTGTAATACGGTCATTCGTTACTTTTTCGTCACCAAAAGCAGCTTTAAATAATTCTTTGTAACCATTAATTTCAGCAATTCGTTTTGTTGCAAAATCAATATGATGATTCATTTCTTTTTTATCACGAATCGGAAATTCAGCTTGTTCTTCCAATGTTTTTGCACGACCATCCCAAAACATCACTTTTGAGTAAGCAACATTCATCAAACTCGGCGAATTACGCGCTCCCAATTGTCGATCTTCGCCATAAGGAACACGACGACCATCACCCCAATTCAGCTCAGGATCGTGGCAATTTGCACAAGAAATTTGATTTGAATTTGATAAACGAGGATCAAAAAATAAGGATTTTCCTAACTCAGCTTTTTCTTTAGAATACGGATTATCTTTAGGAAAAGGAACTTCGCCTAATGTACCAATATCTTCAAAACCATCTTTCAAAACACTTTCGTCAACAGTTGGTTTAGGCCATTTTGACTGATCTCCGCTACTATACAATGCACGTAATTCGGTAACTGTATAACCTTGATCGATTATTTTGTTACTGTTAAACGCATAAAATAGAGTAGTCGCACCAAATGCAACGATTGGAAGCATTTTTTTCATCTTCATTCTAATAATTTAATTGAATTCCGAAATTCATTAAATACGTATTATCTGTATTGATTTCGGTAAAATTGCTCTTATTTGTTGCAAATATACCTTTTAACTGCGTATATACTTCGATTGTTTTATTGTTTTTTACAGGTAAAATGTAGCGAATAGAAGTTGAAGCATCAAAATGATTGGTTGTATTGTACGCATAATCATAAGCCGCTACATTGTCATAGAAAGTATCTTCGTTGATTCCAGTCATTTTTGTATAATCAAAATAAGAATCCAATAAAGCATAATAATTAAAAGCTAAACCAATATTTATTTTCGAATTATCATTCAACATTAAATCTTTATTTCCATAAATACCAACATCTAACGATTTAATTTTCATGTCATAAATAGCTAAAGCATCGTAATATTTGTTCTGATTATAGCTTGTTTTGAATCCAAGAAAATAATTCATTTTCGTAACATCTCGATTAGCTAAGTTAACATCAAAATTTAGATTTTGTAAACGATTTTGATAATTCATTCCACCGATAGAAACATCGTAATTTTCACCATCTTTTCTCGAAAAATCTAAACGTGTATTGATTGTATTGTTATCAAATTTTGTCATAAAATTCGCATAAGCAAAATGCTCGTTGATATCCCAAACATAGATAAAGAACTTATCTTCTTTTGTTTTGCTATCATACATTCGCTGTTGATTTTCTTGGTAATTGTAACCTAAAATCAACTTTGTATTGTCTGAATTAAATTGATATCCACCACCGATTTTAGAAATGATATTTCGTGTAAAATATTCGTAAATTGTTTTTTCGTTATCTATTTTATTTCTCAATGGATTATTAATTTCGCGACCATAACCAGCCATGTAACGCAAATAGGTATTCGAATTTTCTTCTACATCTTGATTTCTACCTTTATACTTTAGACTATAATCTTTATCTTTTCGACCATATGAACCTAACACAAAAATCTGATGTCCCTCAAAAAGTTCATAACCAACTTGAATTTCTCCAACTAATTGATTGTTTTTAATCTCTGGACGAGGATCTAATTTACGCGCCATTTTGTTGACATTCAATTCAGCTTTTGCAGCCAAAGTTAAATTGCCAAAATTTTTCGAAACTCCACCACGAATCAAATATTGCTGATTATCCCAATCTGCTGCACGCGGAACGTAGAAATATTGAGGAGAAAGCACTTGTTGCTCATCTGTACGCTCGTCAGAAAGGTTCCATGAAAGATTTTTTTCATTGAATTTCTGCAAGTCAATCATTCCGAAAATTCTAAAACCATTTTCAGTTGTATATAAACCTTCGCTCAAAAAACCGTAACGACTTGTTTCTTCTGCTGTTTGTTTACGCGAAAATTGATTGTTTTTATGACTGAAATAAATTCCAGTATGCGTATAATCTTTAATCGGTAAAGAATGTGTCGCAACAGGTAATTGCCAATTCAAATCCTTTATAACTTGTTCAGCTTCGTTAGAAGTTACTTTTATCGAATCATTTTCTTGCGCAAATGATGTACTTCCTAAAAGTAAACAAGCAAAAGAAACAATTTTCAATAATTTGTTATCGTATGTTGTTAAATCAATTGATTTCATGTTTTTTAATTTCTATTGCGCAAAAATCTTTGGTTCAGCTTTGATGTTTACAAAATCGTTTGTCGAATTGTTTGTATCCTTCAAAATTATACGACCATTAATTGTTTTTTGAGTTTTACGAATAATAGATGTTGATGTATAAGATCCTGCTGTTAAATAGGCGTAACCAGCATCTTGTTTGTTCTGTAATTTTTTCGGAACCAATTTAGTTCCCATGTCTTGTGTTGTTTCTACAGCATCTAAAATAAAATAATTCGGCAATTGTAAATACTGATACGTCGTTTTATTTGATGGATTTTTAACTTTTCCAAAACCATTTATATCATTTTCATCAGCCCTAAAAAGAATATAAGCTTGACGACCTAAATTATCTAACAATAAATCTTTATTTCCATTTGCCCACCAAACAATATCTAAATCTGGAACAGCAGGATTTTGAATATCATATGAATATTGAGAACCTAAATAGCTCGTCATATTTACCTCAAAATCTGCATTTGATAAATCGACCGTCAACTCTGGTTTTAGAATTTCGATTACTTTACCATTTGCATCGGTGTAATTTCCTTTGTGATTTATCGCCGTTTGCGCAATTGTAATACTTTGTCCTGGTTGAACTGGATAAGTCGTTCCATTTCCTGGAATACGAACCGCATTCGCAACATACACATAACCTGTATTTGCTTCTGCACCTTTTGTGTTTCCTTCACCTTTAGACCAATCTAATTGTCCATTTGCTTGGGAATATGGTTGAGATTCGACTGTATTTGCGCCAAATAATTGTCCAAAAATTAAACCATCTGCATAAATTACTTCATTCGTCATTCCTGTTTGTATATTTTTTAGAATTGTTTTCGCATTTACAGGTAATTTTGAAGCATCAAAATCGCTATCAAAAGTAACTTTTGTTGTAAATGTAACGGGTTGAACCGCTGAATTTCCAAAATCATCATCAGAACAAGAATTAAATAATAAACTTGCTAAAATAGGAGTGAGAAGTATATATTTTTTTAACATAATAATCTTTTTTGAAATTGTTTAGAATTAGAAAGTATATTCAATTTTACCTCCCAATGAAAATTTTGCGATTTTTGAAACAATTCTTTCACCAGAATCGTTGATATAAGTAGGTTTTAAACCAAAAACATTTGTTGTATAAACAGATACTTTGAATCCATTTAAGAAATCTTTCGAAATACGTAAATGAAAATTATGCAATGAATTTTGTAATTCTGCTAATGTTTTTTGTGGAGCTTTAATCAAATGTCCGTATAATTCTGTATTTCCTCGATCTTCGACAGGAATTTCGTGATAAACAGAATTTTCATCTAAGTAACCAATTGGATTTCTATTGTTGTATTTATCGTGATTTTGAATAAAAATATGTTCTGTACGAAGAGATAAAATCAATCCAACTTTTTTTAAATGATAATTAAAATTTGTTCCAAACATTAAAGCTTCATCATTCGATTTTGGATTATAATAAACAGCATATTTCTCTTTTGCTAAAACATTTGTAGAAGCCGAATATTCATAAACAGGCTTATTATTTGTAGTTTTTGTATACGAACCATTCACTGAAATATCTAAATTTAGAGGTTTGATTCGGTTAAAATTCATAAACATTTCAATACCTTTATCTGTCGATTCTAAATTATTTTCCAAAGTATTATAAATAATTTGATAGGCTTCTTTCCCAATAACAGAATAAGTTGGAGTAGAAGTGGATGTGTCGACACTAATTGTAGAACCTTCTAAAGTTGCTACATGATCAACTCTTGAAATTCCATCCTTCAATTGATTATAATACCCTGTTACATTTAATGATCCAAAAGGTAAATTAACATCAAAACCAATTTCTGAATTGTAAGATCTACTTGGTTTCAAGTTTAAGTTATTTCCTTCCAAAAGAAACGTTTCAATCCACCCATATTGTTTATTGTTGACATAATAAATTCCGTCTCCCAACAAACGATCATAAATTCGATCTCCCGTGAATAGCTGATTTAACGAAGGTGCTTTAGAAGCAATACCGTATCCACCACGAATTCTAAACACTTTATTGAACGCATAAGATGTATTTATACGCGGTTGAAATGTGTTATTTCCATACTGATTATCGAATCTAAATCCTAAATCTAATTTGAAAACATTGTCATTTTCGCCAAATTTTACAATTCTATCTTCTGCATAGACAGACAATTGCCATTGCGTTTTGGTATTTTTGAAATTATAATCACGATAACCTAAACCACCTTTTGCACCGCTTAATGTATAATAATTAGGCGTTGTATTTTCGTCCGTATATGTCCCTCGACCTTTGTTAGAGCTTGATCGAGAAGATAAACCAACAGAAAAAGTATGGTTCCAATTATTTTTAGATTCGTAATTTTTCACACCTTCTATATTTAAGAAAGTAGACATCGGAATTCCTTCTACATTTTTGACAAACGTGTATTGATTTGGTAAAAATATCGCATCCGAAATTCCATTTTCCGTAGAAGTTGTAACCGCAGCAGTTGCGACATTATTCCAACGTTCTTCTTTCGAATTTTGCTTTTCATAACTGATATTTGCATCAACATTCAAAGCATCAATCCAATCTTTTTTCAAGTTCCATTTCAGATTATTAGATAATCGAATCGAAAACTTGTCATTCTTTATTTTAGGATCCGAAATATCATCTGGATCATATTTTATTTTATCATTATTGATTGCGAAACTTCCTTCTAAAGTATTAACCAATGTATTGATTTTGTTTGATGATTTCCACGCCGCATTTGTTGTTATACGATTATAGGATTTTAAATTATCGCGAACATCTTCATTAGAAGCCAAATAATTACCCGACAAACTCAAGAAATTTCTATCATTAATTTTAAAACCTTTTGACATATTATATTCAGTCGTCGCATCTAACATCGAAATGGAAGCGCGTAGGGGAGTTGCACTAACTTTAGAATTGATGATGATTAATCCTGAAGTTAAATCACCATATTTTGCAGGAGCTATTCCTTGAATAATTTTTACTTCATCGATATTAGCAGTTGTAATTTGACGTAAATCAACACCATAACTAGGGTTATTAAAATCATTGAAACCACCACCAGATAAGGAAGTAAACGCTTGCATATTTTCATTGTTCGAAATTGGAATATCGTTGACTACAATCGACGTCCCAAACGCTTTATTCTGAAAATAATCTTTGCGATCATTATTTGTATTACTTGACAAACTTCCTGATAATCCCAAATTATTTGAAGAAATCGCAGTTCTAAAAACAACATTTTTGAACTCGTTATTATTAAAATCCATTGTTACTTGTCCTGGTAATTGTTGCAAAACTTCGTTTAACGAAAACGCTTGCACATTTTCTATTGCTTCTTTACCAAGCGTAATCTCGGAATATTCTTTCTTTTTTTTTGGGAAAATATCAACTTGTTCCAAACGTAAAGTTTGATTGTATAACACAATCGAAACGTTATTTTCTGAAGAATCTACAACAATTTCTTGTGTTTCTTTTCCTTTTTGAGAAAAAGACAAATTAGTATTCTCGTTCGTTAATTCTATTGTAAAAAAGCCATCCGAATTTGTTTGTGTCCATCGTTTCGTTTGAGGATCCTGAACCTGAACGTTAGATAATTTTTGACCATTTTCATCCGTCACAGTACCAGTTAAAATTCGTTGGGCATTTACAAAACCAAATTTTAATAAAATGAGTAAAGAATATTTAATTCCAATTTCTGTAAAAGGAATCGTTATAATTAATGGAAAATATTTGTTAGTTAAAAACAATAGAAACGAATGGGAATTGCCTGGAGGAAGATTAGAACAAAATGAATTAGTAGAAGAAACTGTTGTTAGGGAAATCAACATTTAAAATTATAAATAATGGATATATAAAAGAGCTTAATAAAATACTTTATTTAACATAATATATATTATAATAATAATATTTCATAGAAATATTATTATTAATAATCTTTATTATGTAAAGTTGAATAATGTCGTCTACCTATTATTTGGGATTATCTATACAACTTTGAAGGTTTTAGATTAGGAATATATTTTAGAACAATATAATTTGCAAACTATTTAAAACTATAATATGTCCATAATAACTATTTTTTATTGTGTCTGTTACAAAAATAATTTTTGATAATTTATTTTGTAAACTTTTATACAATTTTATGTCTTTCTTCTCTAATTTAAATTGATATGAACCTCCATACTCTGTTTCCGCATAATCATCAAATTGATTAATTTCTATATTTACTTTTTAAATAAAGTTTATAGAATATGTGTATTCATAGTCATTTAATTTCCACTCTAGCTCATCATCTTTTGTATAATTATAATATACTATTATACCATCTTTCTCTCTAGCTCCATTAAGACAGTTTATAAAAATTCCGAAAAAAATAACTATTAAGAAAAATCTATTTAACATAATATATTTAGTTTAAAATAAAAAAACCTCTAACAATTAGAGGTTTTAATATACTATAAATTATTGTATTATTATTACATTTTTGGCATTCCTGGGAATCCACCTGCAGGCATATTTTTAGACATTGTTTCCATCATCTTTTTACCATTTGCAGAATTCATAAATTTCATCATTTTTCCCATTTCAGAGAATTGTTTCAATAATTGATTCACTTCTTGTAAAGATGTTCCAGAACCAGCTGCAATTCTTTTCTTACGAGAATTATCGATAATATTTGGATTTTTACGCTCTTTTTTCGTCATTGAGTGAATAATCGCTTCAACCCCTTTAAAAGCATTGTCGTCAATATCTACATCTTTCAACGCTTTTCCAGCTCCAGGAATCATTCCAACCAAATCTTTCATATTACCCATACGTTTGATTTGCTGAATTTGTTTTAAGAAATCATCAAAATCGAAGCTATTTTTTGCAATTTTCTTTTGCAAACGTTTTGCTTCTTCTTCGTCAAATTGCTCTTGAGCACGCTCTACTAACGAAACAACGTCACCCATTCCCAAAATACGATCCGCCATACGTTCTGGATAGAAAACATCTAAAGCTTCCATTTTCTCACCAGTAGAAATAAATTTGATTGGCTTATCAACAACAGTTCTAATCGTTAAAGCAGCTCCACCACGTGTATCACCGTCTAATTTTGTTAAAACAACTCCATTATAATTCAATACTTCATTGAAAGCTTTTGCAGTATTCACCGCATCTTGACCTGTCATAGAGTCTACAACAAATAAAGTTTCGGTAGGATTAACTGTTTGGTGAACGCGACGAATTTCATCCATCATTTGCTCATCAATCGCCAAACGACCAGCTGTATCGACAATAATTACATTATTTCCATTTTGTTTTGCTTGTGCAATCGCTGATTGAGCAATTTCTACAGGATTTTTGTTTTCTAAATCAGCATAAACATCTACACCAATTTGCTCTCCTAAAACTTGTAACTGATTGATGGCAGCTGGACGATAAACATCACCAGCAACTAATAATACTTTTTTGTTTTTCTTAGTTTTTAGGAAATTAGCTAATTTACCAGAAAAAGTTGTTTTACCAGAACCTTGCAAACCAGCAATCAAAATAATTGTCGGATTATCGTCTACTTTCAGTTCAGTAACCTCACCTCCCATTAATTTTGCTAATTCATCATGAACAATTTTTACCATTAATTGTCCAGGATTAAGCGACGTAATTACGTTTTCACCTAAAGCCTTTTCTTTTACCGTATTTGTAAAATCTTTTGCAACTTTATAACTAACATCGGCATCAACAAGGGCTCTACGCACCTCTTTTACGGTTTCTGCAACGTTAATTTCTGTAATTTGTCCTTTTCCTTTTAAGGTATGTAATGCTTTATCTAATTTATCCTGAAGATTTTGAAACATTTTGAGTCAATTTTAGGACACAAATATAAAAAAATTATACCGAATAATATAAAATCACACAACAAGGGTTTTAATTAAGTTATAATGATTAACTTGCGTGCTCAAATTTTGGTTGAATGAAAAAAGGTTTAGTACTATTTTTATTCTTTGTTACTGGGGTGGTTTTCAGTCAAACAAAGAATAACCAAACTTATTATTTTTTTTCCATCGCTTATGGACAAGATAATGAAGTTTATGTGACAGATGTTTATGAAGCAAACATCGATAACAAAGATATCTACGGCAAATTGGCAGATAGATATACAAAGTTTCAGAATTATTTATTGAAAAATGGAACGATTGGTTCTTTAAAAGAAATTCAAACGGGTTACGAAAAGAATTATCAGAAAAAAGAACAAGCTGAAGCTGAACAAAAATATTTTCTATCTACATTAGAAAAACAACAATTTACAGCGAAAATGGTTAATTATTCGCTTTAAAGCATAAAAAATCCACTTCAAATGAAGTGGATTTTTTTATTTTTATTTTGAACTGATTTATTGATCGTTCAATAATCTTGCTGCTTCTTTTGCAAAATAAGTTGAAATTAGGTCTGCTCCTGCTCTTTTGAAACAAGTTAAAGACTCTAAAATTACTTTATCATTATCTAACCAACCTTTTTCTACAGCAGCTTTTATCATCGCATATTCACCTGAAACCTGATAAACAGAAACCGGAACTTGTAAATTATCTTTCACTAATTTAACAATATCCAGATATGCCATACCTGGTTTTACCATCAAAATATCTGCACCTTCTTCTACATCCGCAATTGCTTCGCGCAATGCTTCTTGTGAATTATGGTAATCCATTTGATAGGTTTTTTTGTCTTTCGGAATTTCTTGAGAATCAACTGGTGCAGAATCTAAAGCTGTACGGAAAGGTCCATAAAAAGATGATGCATATTTCGCAGCATACGTCATAATTCCTACATTATGAAAACCGTTCTCCTCCAACGCAGCGCGCATCGCTCCTATTCGACCGTCCATCATATCAGAAGGCGCAACAAAATCTGCACCAGCTTCTGCATGAGATAATGTCATTTTTACCAAAGCATCAACTGTTTCATCATTAATAACTTCTCCATTTTTGATGATTCCGTCATGACCATAAATTGAATATGGATCTAAGGCAACATCAGGCATTACAATCATTTCTGGAACAGCATCTTTAATTGCTTTGATTGTATTTTGCATCAATCCGTTTGGATTCCAAGCCTCTTTACCTGTATTATCTTTTAAGTTATCACTAACTTTACAATATATGTTAACTGATTTTATACCTAAATCCCAAATTTCTTTTACTTCTTTTACAGTATTGTCAAGAGATTGGCGGTAAATACCTGGCATTGCAGCAATTTCTTCCTTCACGCCTTCTCCTTCAGCCATAAAAATTGGTAAAATAAAATCGTTTGGTGACAAATGATTTTCGCGAATCATACTACGAATTGATTCGTTTTTGCGTAGTCGTCTATGTCTGTTATATAAAAACATTTGATTAAAATTTTAGACAAATTTACTCGATTTCATTTGAATAAGGCTAATGAATAATATCAATTATATTTATTGATTTTAAAAGAAAATCAATCATTTGAATAATCAATTAAAATATTTATCATTCATTATATTATTTGGATTAATATCTTGTAATAAAAGCAATTATAAAACGATTCAATTTAGAAGTTTTTCTATGGAAATTCCGAAAGATTGGAAAAAAGTGAAATTAGGCGGAATTGATAGTGAAGTTGGAGGAATTATTACTCCAAATAATGATACATTAATTTATGATTATGGTTTACTTGCAGGCGGAGATTTTGATATTAATGCTAAAATTGCAGATAGTATTTTTACAACTATTTTAAATAATAATCCTGATTTAGAATTGGAAAAAATCTCTGAATTATATATCAATAAACTTCATAAAACAAATATTGATTCTATCGTACATTCAAAATACCAGATTTCTTATATTGTTATTGATCATCAAAAAGCAAAACTTATACAATCAAATCATCATAAATTAATTGCAGTTTATATGGATACTATTAAAAACTCAACTTCAAAATTTAATTTTATTGGTTACAATTTAGATGAAAAGTCACAAGAAGAATTTATAAATTCTATTAAAACAATCAAATTCAAAAAATAGATTTAAACTTGCTCAAACGTAGCTAAACAAATATCTTTGCAGCATGCGAATAGATATTATCACTGTTTTACCCGAATTATTAGTTAGTCCATTTTCTGCCTCGATTATGAAACGTGCGCAAGACAAAGGTTTAGCTGAAATTCATGTTCACGATTTGAGAGATTTTGGAAAAGGACGTTATCGTCATGTAGATGATTATCCGTACGGAGGAACTTCTGGAATGGTGATTATGTGCGAGCCTTTGGACAAAATGATTTCGAAATTGAAAGATGAACGAACTTATGATGAAATTATTTATTTGACGCCAGATGGTGAAACGTTGAATCAAACAATTGCGAATGATTTGTCGTTGAAAGGAAATCTTATGATGATTTGTGGACATTACAAGGGAATCGATCAACGTATTCGAGATATGTATGTGACGAGAGAAATTTCGATTGGCGATTATGTGCTTTCTGGTGGAGAATTTGGCGCAATTATTTTGGCTGATTCTATTATTCGTTTATTACCTGGCGTAATTGGTGATGAGACTTCTGCCCTTTCAGATTCGTTTCAAGATGATTTGTTAGCGCCACCAATTTATACGCGTCCTGCCGAATATAAAGGTCTAAAAGTTCCTGATGTTTTACTTTCGGGTAACTTTCCTAAAATTGAAGAATGGTTGCATGAAAAAGCAGTTGAACGTACAAAAGAACGTCGCCCAGATTTGTTAGAAAAAAGATCAAAATAAACTAAAAAAAGCTTNNAAGCTTTTTTTAGTTTATTTTATTTAATTCGATGAATATATTCAATTACTTTATCGTTAAAAATTTGTGGTTGATCGACATTCACAACATGTCCACAATCTTCGATAACAATCAATTCTGAATGTTTGGTATGTGCTTTTATTAATTCCTGAATCGAAGGCAAAAACATATGATCTTCTGCTCCCATCACATATAAAGTCGGAATATTTAATTCAATTTTTCGAAACCATTTTAGCAATGGATTGACATCCGCAGTGAGTTTGAACCATTTCAAAAATTCTTTTTGATACAATTTCTTCGCCTCATTGATAAATAATAGCCTTGACTCTTTGTGCGTATTCTTTGGCATGATAGCGAAAGCAAAAATTCGATACAAGATTAAATAAGGCAACATATGTTTGAATGTATTTCCAACGTTAATCAAAAATTGACATTGAAAATTAATTTTCATAATTGCGCCTCCCATCACCATTGATTTGAATCGCTCCGAATAATCTTCTGCCAATTGTCGAATCACAATCGTTCCCAAAGACATCCCAACAAAATGTGTTTTATCGATATTTAAATGATCTAAAACATCAATCACATCTTTTGAAACTGATTTGAAAGTATAACGTTTTTCGAAAAGCGCTTTCAAGTTTTTCTTAGAACGTCCATGTCCTCTCAAGTCCATTAACAAAACATTGAAATGTTTGCGAAATTCACGCAATTGCTTGAACCAAATCGTAGAACTTCCTCCTGCTCCATGAACAAAAGTCACCCATTCTGTGCTCGTTGGATGATTATATGTAGTGTATGCTAACAATTTTCTAAATAAGTTTTTGCAAAATTAAACTAAAAACTATGCCAAGCATAATAATTTCTAGGTTTTAAGAAATTTTTAATCTTCATCGTCGTCGTCATCTGTAAAAGAACTAGTCTTTTTCAAGTAAAAAACATCGTTCATCACTTCAGCTTTCACGTAATTTAGATTTTCTTGCTCTTTCATTCGATCTGTAAATAACGTTCCTGTTAAATGATCGTATTCGTGCTGAAAAATAACCGCTGTAAAACCTTCAACTGTTTCATCATGAAAATTTCCATCCAAATCATAATATGCCAATCGAAGAACCAAGCTTCTATACACTTTTCCGAAAATATCAGGAATAGACAAACAACCTTCGCGACCGTGACGAACAATGTCCGAATACCACGTGATTTTTGGATTGATAATAAACTCAAAAGGTTCGCCTTCTTTGTCAAAACGTTGCACCCAAACCGCGTTGCGATTAATTCCAATTTGTGGAGCTGCAATACCAACACCTTTACTTGCCTCGTCTTGAACCGTTGCATACATACGATCGGCCAATAATTTGATTAATGGATCTTTTGGATCAATATCAATAGAAGTTGATTTTAAGATTTTTGTATCTGCATCCGAAGTTGTTAATAAAACACGAAAAGGATCATAGGATTTCTTTTCTTTTATTAATGTTAATTCTGCCTTTGCTAATGGCGTATAAACAATGTTTTTCATATTTTTTGATTGAGCAAATAATGCAGAAGAACAAATCAATAAACTATAGGTTAATGTTTTTATCATTTTTTAAGTATCAATTTGTCTAAAGAATATTTTCCTGCGCCTGATAAAAATATAACTAAATAATTGATTAAGTAGAATAATCCCAATTCTTTTTTACCAAAATCATGATCTGCATGCACGATAAATACAGCAACTAACATTGTAATGATTAGTGGAATTACCGCCAAACGAGTAAATAATCCGACCAAAACTAAAAAAGCACAAAGTATTTCCGCAAAAACAGTTAAACCTAAAGAAATTTCTGGTCCAAGTCCAATTGGATCTCCAAATTCGAAATTTCCATTGATTAATTTTTGCAATTTTCCGAATCCGTGTGTAAACATAAATCCACCAGCAGCTAAACGTACTAATAACAATGATAAATCGATAAATGCTGGTTGATTTCCTAAAAGTTTAAATTTTGTGCTCATTTTTTTATTTTTTTTCAAATATAAGTTCTAGTTTTTACGTTCACCTTTAAATAGATCAAGAAATTTACATTTTTGAATTAATTTTGGTTAATCTTTTTATTCAAGAAAAAAAAAAATACAACATATGTTAAAAAACATTGCTTTAATTACCATATTATTTTCAGGTTTTGCATTTGCTCAAAAATCTGAATTACAACAAAATGATGTTTTAGGAAATCCAACTTTTATCGAAGAATCGATGCAAAAAGCACGTATTCGCATGAAGTTTATTGAAGGTTATGAAACGGAATATTACACAAAATCAACGTATAATAAAGATGGTAATCCGACAAAACGTGATTATTTTGATGAAGCTGGAAATAAAACTTTTGCTGAAATATTTAATTATAATGAATCGAATAAATTGATTTCGAGAGAAATGAAAAACAATGACGAAAGTTTAGTTTTCAATTTTGATTATGAATATACAACAGACGGTTACATTGTCACGAAAAGCGAAAATGATGTCAATGTTTCTAAAACTGAATACAAATTAGACCAAAATCAGAATGTAACTTACGAAAGAGAAACTAATTTATTGGAAGATTCTGATGTTTTTATCGAAAAAACGTTTCAATATCAAAATGGATTTTTAGTCAAAACATTGGTGAAATATAACCAAGGAAATTATACGTTGAATTATAAAAACGACGCGAAAGGCAATCCTATAGAGGAAAATTATGTGGACAAAGACAATAAACAAGTCAATAAATATATTCGCAAATTTGATGAAAACAATAATATTATTGAAGAAACTGTGATTGATGAAGCAGGAAAAGTAAAGAATATTTCCACGATTAAATATCAATATGATAATCATAAAAATTGGGTCAAACGAACACAATTCGTCAAAGATATTGATCAACCAATTTCAAATACAACAAGAACAATACGTTACTAGAAATACAAGAGCCAAGTTAATTTGGCTCTTTTTTATTTGATTATTTAACTAAATGTTTTTAAATTTATTCAAATCAATTATTTAACTTCATCTATTATGATCAATAATGTGCAAGAATTTAATCGACTTTTTCAGTTATACCAAAAAGATAATCGTTTCAATTTGTACATAAATGATTATCCTAAAAATGAATTTTTGTTTCAATTTTATTCAGATGAAATTGAAGATTTAAATTTGGAATATGTTGATATTAATTCAAATTCTATCAAAAAAATGCATGATTATCGTGCAAAATTAAGTGATTTTTTTCAACCCGAAGAACTTCCAACACTAGAGATTAAATCAATTTCAGGTTATTTTAGTCATTTTGATTTTTATTTTATGACAAATGAAAAAACCTTTGTATTTAACTATATTCACCGCGATTTTTTGTCTCAATTAATTGATATTCTTCTTGCTGAATTAGATTGTAATTTTATCAGCCGATTAAAAACTGAACTTTTAATCAATTTGGAGTACGATTAAATTTTTTGTTAAACTTTTTCAGCGATATTTATTCGTTTTGAAAAGATTAATTAAGATTTATTTTTTGCGAAAACTGATCCAAAATATAATGTTTTACCTTTAATTATTATTTTGATGTAAAAGAGAATTTATACCAAGAATTGTGGAAGTCTTATTTTAATTGGACAACAATTGAAACAAGGAAAAATTCGATGTTACTAATCCAAATGATGCCAAAACGCTTTTGGAAACACTTGACAGAGTATAAAATATCAATATTCAGAAAAATATACCTATCAATATAATTATGAGTAAAACTTATTTATCTCCATTTATCCATCTCGAAACGGACTGAGAAAATGTTAGAATATAATCCTAAACCGCTGTCTCCAAAGTTTGTCAAAGCATAATCAATCGAGATTCCTTTGTATTTGAAACCTACCCCAACATTTGGCTGAATTTGAGTTTTATCTTTTCCATCAAATTGCGAAATCTTCTGTAAATTGTTCAATCCTCCACGTACAAAAACCATGTCATCATAACCTAATTCAAGACCAACTTGTGGCGAAATCGAAAATCCTTTTCCAGAAATTGCGGCATTCGTTTGTTGAAATTCGATATTCATATCAACCTCTCCCAATAACGAAACTCGTTCATTAAAATCAAAACGTTTTCCAACTCCAAATTGCAATTTAGGCATTGTTAATTCGATATTCTCTCCAGGTAAATCATTCAAAATTGTTGGCTCACCTTCATTATTTGGTTCGTCAATCGTGATTTCTTTTACCTTTTGTTTATTGATACTCCACGCATTGAAAGTTGTTGTAATATCTCGTGCCATCAAACCAAAATACATTTTATTATCGGTACGATATTGCAAACCAAGATCTAAACCGAAACCAAATCCTTGCGCAAATTTCCCAATATGTCGATAAACGATTTTAGCATTTGCACCAAACTGAATATCTTTATTATTAAAGACATTTCCCGCATAAGACATTGTTAAAGCATAGTCTGCTGTAGAAAATTTAGAGATTTTATCGTAATTAATATTTCCTTGATTATCAATCAATTCTGTTGTATTCAAAATATTATCAACACCAAAACGTGTAAACGAAAATGCAATCGTAGAATTACTTTCTCTCAACGGAATTGCAACCGCCGCATAATCAAATTTTGCAATCGACTGAAAATATTCAGCATGCATTGCTGCAGCTTCCCAATCATAGGTAATTTCCGTTAATCCAGCAGGATTCCAATAAGCCGCATTTGCATTTCCAATATTCGCCACAACCGCATTACCCATTGCAAACGAGCGCGCATCTGCACCAATATTCAAAAACTCGTTCGAATATTTGCGTGTGGTTTGAGAAAAAGCAAATTGACTTGCCAGAACAGATAATATAAGGAATGTCTTTTTCAAAATTGATGAATTACGAATATAAAAACTCAAAAATAGTGGTTTTATTGTGTTTAAAAAGGATTCAGATTAATTTTTGTTTGTATTTTTGCGATGAAAAATTCATTTATGAAATTATTTACAATTCCAAATTTTCTAACACTACTTAATCTTTCATGTGGTGTATTATCAGCCATTTTCATGATTTCGAGCAATGCTCAAATCACAACTACCACAGTTACAATTGTGATGGTTTTGATGTTGATTTCATTAGTTGCTGATTTTTTGGACGGAATGGTTGCACGACTAATGAATATTGGTAGCCCGATTGGAAAAGAATTGGATTCTTTGGCAGATTGTATTTCGTTTGGTGTTGTACCAGGATTGATGTTATTTTCGATGTTTAATCATTTTTCAACTGATTTTATTTATGAAAATGAGAATTTAAAAATTGCTGCAATTTCATTATTTGCTTTTTTAGTTCCTGCTTTTTCGGCGTTACGATTAGCAAAATTTAATTTAGATGAAGATCAAGCAACGTATTTCAAAGGTTTGGCAACACCATCAAATACCTTATTTATTTTCTCATTATTTTCTATCTATTACAATAATGGACAAATTATAAATCCATCTCTTGATCCGTATTTATTAATTGCCGTTTCTATTGTATTTAGTGTTTTATTAATTGTCGATTTACCATTATTTGCCTTAAAATTTAAAGGATTGAGTTGGGCAGAAAATTATTATAAATATATTTTCTTAATCATTACATTAGGTTTAGTGGCTTGGTTGCAAGTTGCTGCAATTCCGCTAATCATCTTATTGTACATCCTTATCTCAATCATTTTTAGAAAAGAAATTACAAAATGAAATTAACTAAAAATATCTGTTTCTTTGATTTAGAAACAACTGGAACTAATGTTTCAAAAGACCGTATTGTTGAAATCTCTATCGTGAAAGCTTTGACAGACGGTTCAAAAGAAGTAAAAACTTGGAAAGTTAATCCTGGAATTCCAATTCCACCAGAAACAACTTTAATCCACGGAATTTCTGACGAAGATGTTGCCGATGCGCCTTCTTTCAAAGAACTTGCCCCTGCGATTATGGAAATGATTAAAGATTCTGATTTGGCAGGATATAATTCAAATCGTTTTGATATTCCACTTTTAGCAGAAGAATTATTACGTAATGGTTTTGATTTTGATTTATCAAAACATCGTCCAATTGATGTGCAAGTGATTTATCATAAAATGGAACCTCGCAATTTAAGCGCTGCTTATAAGTATTATTGCGATAAAGATTTGATTGATGCACATTCTGCGGAAGCTGATACAATTGCGACTTACGAAGTTTTGATGGCGCAAATCGAGAAATATGACGAGCTTGAAAATGACAATAAATTTTTGAGCGAATTTTCTTCTCAACGCAAAACGGCTGATTTAGCTGGATTTATTCAGTACAATGATAAAGACCAAGAAATTATTTCGTTTGGCAAGTATAAAGGACAAGTTGTGACGGATATCTTTGCGAAAGATCCAGGTTATTATGCGTGGATTCAGAATGCCGATTTTCCTTTATATACAAAGAAAGTTTTTACTCGAATCAAATTACAAAACGGTTTTTAAGCGATGAAAATTATTTGTGTCGGACGAAATTACGTCGAACATGCAAAAGAATTAGATAATCCAATTCCAGAATCGCCTATGTTTTTTATGAAACCAGATTCGGCCATTTTAAGAAAGGGTTTTCCTTTTGTTATTCCAAGTTTTACGAAAGAAGTTCATTTTGAAACGGAAATTGTAATTAAAATTGATCGAGTTGGAAAAATGATTCAACCTCAATTTGCAGATCGTTATTTTTCAGAAATCGGTTTAGGAATTGATTTTACAGCGCGCGATGTACAACAAGAATTGAAAGAAAAGCGTTTTCCTTGGGAAATTGCGAAAGCTTTTGATGGTTCTGCATTTGCTTCTGATTTTCATCCAAAAGAAAATTTTGATTTAGAAAATCTTACATTCAAATTAGATCGAAATGGAGAAAATGTACAAACAGGAAATTCAAAAGATATGATTTTTCATATCAATACCTTAATTGCTGAATGTTCTAAATATTTTACCTTGAAAAAAGGTGATTTAATTTTTACTGGTACACCAGCGGGAGTTTCTAAAATCAATTCAAAAGATACCTTAGAAGGTTATTTGAATGATGAAAAAGTATTCGAAATAAAAGTATTGTAATCATTAAAAAAGAGAAATATATTTTCATTTGTTATTATATTTTATTGTTTTCTTGTAAAAAAGAAAACAATATTGTTACACCTGTAATTCATGAGAATGTAATAACAATGAATTCAATTTCTGATAATTACGATTCGATTACTACTAAAGTGAAGAAGCTTATTCAGAATTATTTTATCATTTAAAAGATTCAAATTTTGAAGGTAGAACAGATTCTTTAATGGTTTATTCAAAAATAATGGCAGAAAAATATCACTTTGAAAAAGCTTATATAGATTATTTGGATGCTATAACTGAAAAATATGGAATAGAAAATGATATTGGAAATTATTCAACAATTAACCTTTCAAAATTAAAATCTAAAGAAAAGCATGAAATTATTGATTGGCTTTCTAAAATGGTTGAAAAAGGAATAATTACAGAAAAACAATTTCAAGAAGTTAAAAAATAATAAAAGAGCGAAATTTCGCTCTTTTATTATTTATACCACTACTTTTAATCAGAAATAAAATTAAGAATGGAAGACTATCTAAAAATAGAAGAAAAACTACAAAATGATTTTAATTTATTGAAATCTAAAAAGAATAAAATCAGCAATATCAGGCTTGTTGCATTTATTATTTCGGTTGTATTTTTCTTGCTTTACGTCACGTCGAGCAACAATTTATATTTGATTATTTCTTCTATTTTATTTATAGTTTTCATCGTTTTAGTGGTTAAAACTTCTAAAATTTCTTCGGAACTCAATTATTCAATTCAAGCTTTAGAAATTATTAATCAAATAAAATCTGATGATTCTATCGATCCATTTGTTGAAGATAATTCTCAGTTCAATAATGTTTACAACAAAGATTTAGATATTTTGGAAGGAAATTCAATCTTCAATCGGATCAATAAAACGCAAACTCGAATTGGAAATTTACAGTTGAAACATTTTTTATCGAATTTGATTTTAGACAAATCAGAAATTATTGATAGACAAAATGCATTTACAGAATTGGCTGAAAAAAGAAATTGGATAGTGACATTTTTGACATTTACAAAGCGATTAAACATGAATCAATCTTCAATTTTTGTGTTCGAAAATCGTGTATTCAATACTAATTCAATAAAATTACTTCCACTAATCTTTTCTGTTCTGAATATTTTATGTTTTATCGCTTTAGCAATTATTAGTTTTCCGAAAGAAATTGTTTTTTATTGGATTCTAGGCGCAGTTATTATTTCGAATGCAATTTCCATGTTTTATAAACAACAACTTCGACGAATAGCAGCTTATACGACAATGAAAGCAGATGAATTGGATAATTTATATGAAGTTTTTCGACATATTGAAGAAGAAAAATTTGAATCAAAACTAAATGTTGAAATTCAAAATACATTTGTAAATCCTTTCAAATCATCGGATTTAATCAAGACAATTTCTTCAACAAAAGAAACTTTAGATGCAGCAAATTTCCCGATTTTAGGCTTTGTATTAAATACTTTTTTCTTATGGCGATTACATTATTCGATCAAATTTGAAAATGAAGTTCAAAAAACGGTTCATCAAATCAAACCTTGGTTAGATGAATTGGCGAAATTAGAGGCCTTCGTTTCTTTTGCTATTTTCAATGATAAACATACATCATTTACATATCCCGAAATTGTAGATGAACCTTATGCGTTAAAAATTACGAATGGTTTTCACCTTTTATTAGATGAAAAAACAGTTGTGAAAAATGATTTTGAAACCAATCGTCCAAACAATATTGCGATTATTACAGGTGCAAATATGGCTGGAAAAAGTACTTTTTTGAGAACAGTTGGAACAAATTTGGTTTTGGCAATGAATGGCTCAAAAGTGAGTGCAGAAAAAATGTCATTTTATCCAATGGATTTATTTACAAGTATCAGGACAGTCGATAATCTGTCTTCTGGCGATTCTTATTTCAAAAATGAAATTAATAAATTGAAAATTTTGATTGAACGTTTAGAAAATGATCAACCACAAATCATCATTTTAGATGAGATTTTAAAAGGAACAAATTCAGAAGATAAACTAATTGGTTCGCAAAAATTTTTAGAAAAATTGATTAAATCTCCTACAAAATTGATTGGTTTTATCGCGACTCACGATTTAGAATTAACGAAAATGGAAGGTGAAAACCCGGATCATATTATTAATTATTGTTTCGAATTAAAAAACGTGGACAACAATTATTATTCAGATTATAAATTAAGAAAAGGCACAACCAAAATGATGAATGCCATTTTCTTAATGAAACAATTTAAGATTATTGATTAATCTTAAATTGTTAATTCAAATTCTTTAATAAAATTTGCATCAATCGCATTAAAATCATCTACAATACAATTTGCTTTTGAAATATCTTGTTGTTTCGAATTTGCACTTTTGTAACCTAAACAATACAAATTCGCACGGGAAGCCGCTTCCACTCCGTTTTTACTATCTTCGATAACTATACATTCAGCATGTTTAGATTTAGCCAAATCAGCTGCATATAGAAAAATAGCAGGATCTGGTTTTGACTTCGGAAAGTTTTCGCCAGAAATTTTATGTGTAAAATATTGATTCAACTCAAAACGATTAAAAACTCGATCAATTGTCGATTTTGAAGCCGAGGACGCCAAAATCAGTTCGATTCCATTACTGTATAAATCTTTAATCAAACTCTCAACCCCGTCAATCAAATACAAATCAGGTTTTGTGTCAAAAGCTTCATTAAAGATGGTACGTTTTCTCAAAACCAAATCGTTCACTTCTTCTTTCAGATCAAATTTATCTTTCAGAATTTGATAAACATTCTTTGTCGATTGTCCTGTAAATGTAGCAAATAATTCTTCCGTAACTGGAATATTCAGTTCTTTATAATGTTCGAAATAAGCATATTTATGTACTGGTTCTGTATCGACGATTACGCCGTCCATATCGAAAATTACAGTTTTAATCATTATTGTTTTGTTTCTACAAAATTAACTTTTTTAAGAGAATAATGTAAAAGTTTAAACTTTAGAATGATTTTAAATTAACCAAATATCTTACTCATACAAAGCAATATATATAATTATTATTCGATTAAAAATGTTAAAACTTAACATTAAGATAACATTTGCACGCTTTTTGTAAAATAGATGGTATAACAAAGTTAAAAACTGAAAATTTAATAAAAATGAAAAAAGTATTATTAGTTGCTGTAATGGCATTAGGAATTTCTCAAGTAAATGCTCAAAACTATAAAAATGCTTTAGGTGTTGTTGTAGATTTAGGAGATGGAGAAACATTAGTAGGTCCACAATTCAAACACTCTTTTGATGGTAAAAACGCTGGTAATGTACAGGTGATGTTTGGAGATCATGTTACTGTTTTAGGTGCAGATTATACATATAATCAACCTTTTTCTGGTACAAATGGCTTAGGATGGTATGTAGGGGTTGGACCTCAATTAACTTTTGTAGATAAAGGATATTATGAAGATAAAACAATATTTGGTATTCGTCCACAAGCAGGTTTAGAATATAAAATTCCATCTGCTCCTTTGGCTTTACATTTTGATTGGAAGCCTGATTGGAGATTATCAAATGATTCAGATTTTGAAGCTGGTCGTTTTTCTTTAGGATTTAAATATACATTTAACTAATCTAAAGTTAGAAATAATATGAGCCACTCGTTTTGAGTGGCTTTTTTTTATAAGTAAAATCATAAAACATTGGCTTAAATTAATTTTATTCCTATAAATTAATCGCTATTTTTGAAAGATTTTGGATTTTATCTAAGACCAATTATAGATTAGCACTATTATTTGATTATTCAAGATATAATTCCGAATTTTAACTTAGTATTAGATTTAATAACATTTATAAAAGATGAAACAATTAATTGGGACAGGAGTTGCTTTGGTTACGCCTTTTCAACAAGATGGTACCGTAGATTATACTGCATTAGAAAATTTAGTAAACTATAGTATCGATGGCGGTGTTGAGTATTTAGTTATTTTAGGAACTACTGCAGAAGCAGCAACACTTACAAAAGATGAAAAGAAACAGGTAATCGAAACAATAAAGAAGGCGAATGCTAATCGTGTTCCGATGGTTTTGGGTATTGGAGGTAACAATACGGCAGAAGTTATTAATGGATATCAAGAAACAGATTTGAGTGATTATATCGCAGTTCTTACGGTTTCTCCTTATTATAATAAACCAAATCAAGAAGGGATTTATCAACATTATAAAGCGATTGCAGAAAGTACAGACGCCAACATTATTTTGTATAATGTTCCTGGTAGAACGGGTTCTAATATCTCAGCAGATACAACAATTCGTTTAGCAAATGAATTCAAAAATATTGTTGCGATTAAAGAAGCTTCACCAGATTTCTTACAATCAACAGATATTATCCGTAAAAATACACGCGAAGATTTCAATATTATTTCTGGTGATGATGAATTCGCTGTTCCAATGACTTTAGCTGGAGGTTCTGGTGTTATTTCTGTTATTGGACAAGGTGTTCCAACTGTTTTTACAGATATGATTCGCAAAGCAATCAACAAAGAAGTTGTTGCTGCTTACGAAGGTCATTACAAAGTTGTAGAAATTACACGTGCTATCTTCGAGGAAGGAAATCCTTGCGGAATAAAAGCTGTTTTAGATAAAAAAGGAGTTTGTAAACCATTTACAAGATTACCTTTAGTTCCAGCATCAGCTAATTTGACAACAAAAATTAACCAATTATTATCAAACATCTAAAAAAATAAAGCTATGATAAAAGATACAATATTAGACGCATTAAACAAACAAATCAAATTAGAAGGAGATTCTTCTCAATTATATTTAGCTATGGCTTCTTGGGCTGAAGTGAAAGGTTTAGAAGGAACTGCAAATTTCTTGTACTCGCATGCAGACGAAGAACGTATGCATATGTTAAAATTAATTAAATTTATTAACGAAAGAGGCGGAAAAGCGTTTGTTCCACAAATTGAAGAACCAAAACAAGATTTCACAACATTGAAAGAAGTTTTTACTGCAATTTTAAACCACGAATGCTTTGTTTCTGAATCAATTAACGAAATTGTAGGCTTAACATTAGAAGAAAGAGATTATTCAACTCACAATTTCTTGCAATGGTATGTTTCTGAGCAAATTGAAGAAGAAAAATTAGCAAGAAATATCTTAGATAAGCTAGAAATGATTGGATCTGACAAAGGAGGTTTATATCTATTTGATCGTGATATAGTTACATTAAGTACAGACACAACAGCGGAATAAATCAAAACTTTGAGATTTTATTAAGAGGATAAGAAAAAAATATTTTATACTTTAGTCCTCAAATTTTATTAAATTTGCAGAATGTTTAAAAAACTAAGCTTAGTAGTTTTAATTGGCGCTTCTTTAGTGTCTTGTAACAAGACCTATAACAAAGCGATGAAAAGTACGGATAAAGACGAAATCTTTACATTGGCTACACAATTGTATCAAGATGGTAAATATGATTTGGCAAACGAATTGTATGAAAAAATTTCTACATCATTTGTAGGAACAGAAAAATCTGCGGACATTGCCTATAATATGGCACAAGGTAACTTTAACGAAAAAAGTTTCCGTTTAGCAGGACATCAATTCAAAAGCTTTGCAGGAGCTTATCCTATGGATAGCCGTGCAGAAGAAGCTTTATTCAAATCGGCATTTTCTTATTACAAAGATTCGCCAAAATATGACTTGGATCAAACAAGTACGTACACAGCAATCAGTGAGTTACAAGGATTTATCAATTCGTATCCAGAATCAGCACACGTTGCAGAAGCGAATAATTATATTACAGAACTTAGACAAAAATTAGAATTAAAGTCTTTCGAAATTTCTAAAGTTTATTACAAAACAATGAAATATAAGGCTGCTGGAGTTTCTTTTGACAATATGGTTGATGAATATCCAGATTCTAAATTTCGTGAAGAAGCAATGATGTATTCATTACGTTCTAAAACAGAATTGGCGTTAAATTTCTCTCGTATCGAGAACAAAGATTTACGTTTACAAGATGCCAGAACGCAATATCTTTTGTTAACAAGATATTATCCGCAAACAAAATTTAAAGCAGAAGCTGATAAATTGATGGAGAAAATCGACAAAGATATGGTTGAGACTAAAAAACAATTAGCTGATATAGAAGTAGCTAAAAAGAAATTTGAAGCTGATCAAGCTGAATTAAGCAAAGAGCAAAATAATAAATAATAGTAAAATATATAAAATTCTTTCATTATGAATTTCAAGGATATCGGTGCAGCACCAACAACACAAACTTATGATCGTAATAAAATCGATGAGAAAACAGGAAACTTATACGAATCGATTGTAATTATGGGTAAAAGAGCAGAACAAATTAACCAAGAAATGAAAACTGAATTAATTCAGAAATTGGATGAGTTTGCTGCACATACAGATTCTTTAGAAGAAGTTTTTGAAAACAGAGAGCAAATCGAAGTTTCAAAATTCTACGAAAGATTACCAAAACCGACTTCTATTGCGGTTAAGGAATGGTTAGACAATGACGTATATTACAGAAATCCAAATGAGGATAAATAATGTCTGTTTTACATAGTAAAAAAATTCTTTTGGCAGTTTCTGCCGGAATAGCGGCCTACAAAGCCGCTTTTCTTGTTAGAGGGCTTATCAAAAAAGGAGCAGATGTCAAAGTTATTATGACACCAGAAGCTCAAAACTTCGTTACCCCACTTACACTTTCCACGCTTTCCAAACATCCAGTTGAATGGGAGTTTTTTGGCGATAAAGGTGATTGGAATAATCATGTAGAATATGCACTTTGGGCAGATTATATGATTATTGCACCTTGTACAGCAAATACACTTTCTCATATGGCAGATGGAACGTGTGATAATTTGGTTTTAGCTACTTATCTTTCGGCTAAATGTCCTGTATATTTTGCTCCAGCAATGGATTTGGATATGTACAAACATCCATCAACTTTAGAAAATATTGCTAAATTAGAATCTTTCGGAAATATTTGTATTCCTGCCGAAGCTGGTGAATTAGCAAGTGGATTAATTGGAGAAGGTAGAATGGCTGAACCTGAAAACATTATTGCGTTTTTGGAAAGTACAATCGAAGCTACTCTCCCACTTCACGGAAAAAAAGTAGTAGTTTCTGCTGGTCCTACATACGAAAACTTAGATCCTGTTCGTTTTATAGGTAATTATTCTTCGGGAAAAATGGGATTCGAGATTGCAAAAGCTGCTGCTAATTTGGGTGCAAAAGTTACCTTGGTTAGTGGTCCAAGTCACGAATCTGTTACAGGTTTTCCTATCGATCGAATAAATGTTGTTTCTGCTCGTGATATGTACGAAGCGATGTACGCTAATTTTGCTGATGCTGATGCTGTGGTAATGTCAGCGGCTGTTGCAGATTATCGTCCAAAAAAAATGGCTGAGCATAAAATTAAGAAAGAAAACGATGATAATTTAATTATCGAATTGGTGAAAAATCCTGATATTCTAAAATCGTTAGGCGAAATCAAAACACATCAATTATTGGTTGGTTTTGCATTAGAGACGAATAACGAAGAAGAATATGCAAAGAAAAAATTAGCCAAAAAGAATCTTGATTTTATTGTTCTTAATTCGATGCAAGATAAAGAAGCTGGTTTTCAGAAGAATACAAACAAAATTACAATTATTGATAAAGATTTATCGATGCAACAATTTGATGCAAAATCAAAAACAGATGTTGCAAAAGATATTTTGAATGTCATTTTAAATAAGTTATAAAATTTATTATGAAGAAATTAGCCTCAATTTTCTTTTCGTCGTGTTTAGCTATTTCGGCTTTCTCGCAAAATATTATTGCAGATGTAAAAGTCGATTATTCTCAGGTTCAGGGATCTAATACACAGGTTTATCAAACTTTAGAAAGATCATTAAAAACGTTTATTAATTCAACAAAATGGACAAATGATCGTTTAAAAACATACGAAAGAATTGAAGCTAGTTTCGTCATCAATGTAACGGAACGTGAGGGAAACAGAATGAAAGGTACTATTTTGGTACAATCTCGTCGTCCTGTTTTTAACTCAACGTACTATACGCCTGTTCTTAATTTATCTGACGATAATTTTACGTTTCAATACCAAGAATCTGAAGAATTAATTTTCAATGATCGTAAATTCAGTGGAAAAAATTTGACAGATGTATTGACGTATTACATTTATTTAGTTTTGGGATATGATGCAGATACATTTGCGAAAGAAGGCGGAACAGAGTATTTCAAAATGGCGAAGAAAATTGCAGATTTCGGTCAAGCGAACAATAATTTCTCTGGTTGGAGCGAATTAGATGGAATAAAATCGCGTACAGCCTTAATTAACAATATTTTAAAATCGGATAATTCAACACTTCGTAATATCATCTATCAATATCATAGAAATGGCTTAGACGTTATGTCTGAGAACGAAGTTCGTGGTAAAAACGCGATCGGAAATACATTACTGCAATTAGAATTTTACCAAAGAGGAAATTATTCTCAATTTTATCCGCTAGAACTTTTCTTAACAGCAAAAAATAGCGAAATTAGTCAAGTATTTTCAGGCGGACAGGTTTCTACGGTGAATATCGAGAAACTGAAAGGAATTTTAAATTCAATCGCGCCAAAATACAACGACAATTATTGGAATAAATTGAAAAAGTAAATGTTAAAAACTCTTCGCGTTAATAATTTCGCCATTATCGATCAATTGGAGATTGATTTTCATCAAGGTATGACCACAATTACCGGTGAAACTGGTGCTGGAAAATCGATTTTGTTAGGTGCTTTAAAATTAGTTTTAGGCGAACGTGCCGATTTAAAAGCCTTGAAAAATATTGATGAAAAATGTATTATTGAAGCTGTTTTTGAGATTAAAAATCTTGAATTAAATGATTTTTTCGAAGAGAATGATTTAGATTATGAAGACGAATCTATTTTGAGAAGAGAATTATTACCTTCTGGAAAATCGCGTGCTTTTATCAATGATACACCTGTTAAAGTCTCTATTTTACAGGAATTATCAGAATTATTGATTGATATTCATTCTCAATTTAATACCCCTAAAATCTTTGAAGCTGATTTTCAACTTTCGATGTTGGATATTTACGGAGAAAACAAAGACTTATTGAAAGAATATAGGAAAGATTTTAACCACTATATTTCAACAAAGAAAAAAATAAAAGATGCTCAAAATTCGTTAGAAAATCAATCGCAAGATTTAGAATATAAATTGCATTTGTGGGAAGAATTGAACAATGCTTCGCTAAAAAATGAGGAATTAGAACAATTGGAAATCGAGATAAAATCTTTATCAAATGTAGAAGAAATTATTTCGATTTTGAATGAAACTTATCAATTTTTGGAGCATCCTGAAATGGGAATAATTTCTCAATTGAATGAAGCAAGCAATAAATTGAATAAAATTTCGGATTATAATTCGCAATACAATTTGATTTACGAGCGATTGATTTCATCAAAAATAGAATTACAAGATATTTCGGGTGAAATGAGTAGTTTGATAGATTCGACTGAAATTAATCCTGAAAGATTACAAGAAATTACTGATCGTTACGATTTGATTCATAAATTATTGCGTAAACATAATGTGATTTCTGTTGAAGAATTAATTGCTAAACGTGACGAATTAGAAAGTCAAACTTCTGGTTTTGATAATTTGAGTGATTTAATTATTCACTTAAATAAAGAATTGAATTCAATCTCAGAAAAACTTGAAAAACAATCAATTAAAATTAGAAAAAATAGATTTTCTTCTATCGAAATTATCCGAAAAAATATCTTGAATACGTTGTCACAATTGGGAATGGAAAATTCTCAATTAACCATTCAATTAAACGAAACAGCAGATTTTACAGCAACTGGAAAAGATGAAGTTTTGTTTCTATTCTCAGCAAATAAAGGAATGGAACCTCGTATTTTTGAGAAATCTGTTTCTGGTGGAGAACGTTCTCGATTGATGTTAGCGATTAAAAAATTATTGGCAACTCATCAACATTTGCCTACATTAATTTTAGATGAAATAGATACAGGAATTTCTGGAAAAGTTGCGAATGAAACAGGAAAAGTAATGCAAACAATGGCAGAAAATATGCAGCTTTTAGTGATTACGCATTTGCCACAAGTCGCTTCAAAAGGAAATTATCAGCTAAAAGTTTACAAAGAAGTCGTAAACGAAACAACGCAAACAAACGTGACAGTGCTTTCTCAACAACAACGCTTAGAAGAAATTGCACAAATGATTTCTGGTTCAGAATTGACAGATGCAGCAATCAATCAAGCAAAAGAATTAATGAATTTGAATTAAAATTCTTAAATTATATAAAATCAAAAAAGCTCGAGAATTTTCTCGAGCTTTTGTTTTGTATAATTAATTCTGAAATTATTTCGTTAATCTTTCCAACGAATATTCAATCATTGCATCAACTGCTTTGTAAGAATCGGCACTAAATTCACCTAAAATTCTATTCGCAACAATTGCATTTATTGATAACGCTTCGTGTCCCATCATCGCTGATAATCCATAAATTGCAGAAGTTTCCATCTCAAAATTAGAGATTCTTAAACCTTCGTAATTAAAAGTTGTTAAACGCTCATTAATATCAGCTGGATTTGGTTGCAATCTCAAATAACGTCCCTGAGGACCGTAAAAACCACAAGCTGTAGCCGTTATTCCTTGAATTGTTTTTTCAGAAGCCAATTTATCTAACAACAAATCAGATCCTTTTACTAAATATGGACGTGCTTTTTTCGGCGACCAATCAACATGTTTGATAAAAGCATCTTCTGCCTCTTTATTCATCACCGCTTCACTCCCAATATAATAATGCAAAAGTCCATCTAAACCTAAACCATGAGAACCAATAACGAAACTATCAACAGGAATATCCGCTTGCAAAGCTCCAGAAGTTCCCATACGAACAAATGATAATTTTCTGAAATCTTTTTTGATCTCTCCAGTTTCTAAATCGATGTTAGCCAAAGCGTCTAACTCAGATAAAACAATATCAATATTATCCGTTCCCATACCAGTCGAAATAACTGTTAAACGTTTACCATTCAACGTTCCTGTATGCGTTACAATTTCTCTTTTGCTTGCTGTGTGCTCGATTGTATCAAAATGTCTTGAAACTTTTTCGACACGATTTGGATCACCAACAGTTATAATAGTATCTGCTAAATGCTCTGGTCTTATATTACAATGGTAAACACTTCCGTCTGCATTTAAAACTAATTCTGATGCTGCTTTACTCATGATTTTATAATTAAAAATAAGAGAACAATATACAATTTTTATCAGTAATAATTGTAAAGAAATTATTAACCACCTACTCTTTTCACTTTAAACCCTTTATCTTTCAGGAAAGCCATAATCTTGTCGCGATAATCTCCTTGAATGATGATTTGTTCGTCTTTAAAACTCCCTCCAACACCCAAAAATTGCTTAATTTCTTTTGCTAAAAGTTTGAAATCTTCTGTTTCTCCTTCGTAACCTTCTATAATTGTATTTATTTTCCCTTTTCGTTTCTCAAACTTACAAATCAATGGTTCTTTCTGAATCCATAACTCATGTTGTTCTTCATTTGATACTTCTTCTGGCTCAGGTATATGATCAGGAAAAAGATTTTTTAATTGATCTTTTAAATCCATAGTATTTAATGTAATCCTTGTAATATATGGCGTTCTAAATTAGAATTCGTCCATTTGTACCATTATAATTACAAAGATAAAATTTTTATTGCAGTTGTTTTATAAACCAATTTGGAACTTTATCCGAAACTATTTCAAGTTCATTTCTCTTAACTTGTGCAAATAATCTCATTTCTTGAGTTGAATTATCAAAAATATAGCCTTTATCTACAATTTTTAAAGCTGGAAATAAATTCATTAAAGTAGAATGATATCGTTTAATCACCTTTTCATCTGGTACAGCGTGACCACCTTTTTCTACTCTATTTTCAATTCGAGAAATATTAATCAAAGGATCTTCAATACAGACAAAATACATATATGTTTTGAAACCACGATTTTTAGCATCCACTATTTCATCAATTTTAGAAGGATGACTCATTACCGTTTCAAATGAATAAGATTTACCTTTAATCAATAAGTGTTTTCGAATAAATGAAGTAATAAAAGACGCTTCGTAACTATGTGTAGATTTAGATTTATCAACCAAAACATTATTTCGAAACTGCACATCAATTGCTTTTCCTTCGTTATTTGCTTTTTCGAATAATGAAACTGAAGCAGGTTCAGTTTTAAAATCTTCAAAATCTTTTTCGGTAAGTTTTAGTTCATATCGATCCAAATCAATAAAACCTTTTAAAGAAATTTCTTTCTCAATCAAATCTGAATTAATAAAATATCCAGCATTAAATTTTGATGAGATTGAATCGAATAAAGTAGACTTTCCAGATCCATTTGGACCAGCAAAAACGCGCAAACGTTTTATTTTAGACATAATTTAGCTCCTTTTTTCAATTCAGCTGGAACTTTTACTCGATCTATTGTTTTAATCACCTTAATTTCTCCATTAGGTTTTCTCTCGATGATTCGATTTCCTTGAACATATTGAACTGATAAATCTAATGCTTCTGAAACTCTGATTGCAGCTTGCGATGCAGATTTAGCTAAACGATTTAACGCTCCTGCTTCTTCTAATTTTAGTATATCTGATTCTTTGTTCATAATAATAGAAATTAAATTAACAATAATTATTCATCAATAAATATACGCAAATTTAGTGAAACCATTGTAATAATAAAAGCTTGACTTCATTCAAAAGCCTAATCTTTTGAATCTAAATTATATAATTTTTATTAATATTATTTGATTAATTTATTCCTAACAGATTAACAATAATCGATATTCATCTTTATTTTCTTTCGGCGCGCGATGTACACAAGGCAAAACTTTTTGTTCTGGATGATCAACTGCCAATCGCCAAAGATTTCCTAATCCTAAATTAATTGGTTCAACACCTGGACGAATTTGATAATGCAAATCAAAGAAATATTCTTTCAAAAAATCTTCAAAACCATCAATGTATCCATCATATAATTCGAATAGTTTTTCTCTAATTTCTGGAATCAAAATTTTTTGTTCCACATCTTCATTTGCTACAATATCACTGGAAGCGCCATAGTAAGTGCACAAAAAAGTATCCGTAGGAATTGGCGAACGATCAACGTGAAATGAATAAACATCTGTCGAAATAAAATCAAATTCAGTATCGCGTTCGTAACATTTCAGTAAGTTTAAAGTTGGCGAAGCGCCAAAATCAGTTAATTGTTGTAAATCATTGATCAAAATATTTCTCGCTTTAATTCCTTCATTAGATAAATCTAAATCATTCAAATCATCAATAGAAATAACAGTAATATCATCTTTTAAAATCAATTGATTCACAATTTCCTCAAAATCACCTTCTAAATTTCGCCGCCAATTTATCGCATTATTTTTCCCAGAAAAAGCTGTATGTACAAGTTCATCAAACGAAGAAACGACAAGAACTTGTTGTTGATTAGAATTATTTTGAGTAATCATATAGCTGCAAAATTACTATTTATCAAAAAATAATTCAGCCTAAAAATTAAATTATTCCGAATGTAAATTCTCCGTTGCAAAAGTTGTATTTTTACCAAAGATTAAAAGACAATGGAAAAAGAAATTATCACCAAAACATTTACATATAAAGGCCACACCAAAACTTTTAGTGCAGAAGTGCAACCTTTACCACCTTTCAACCCAGAAACGATGGATCGCGTGAAATATGAAGAAACCAAAGAAGCACATTATATGCTTGCCGAAGCGGAAGTTTATAACCAGAAAACAGAATGGTTTTTTAAAATTGAACAAGAATTGCAAAAATAATGAAACGACACTTACGCTAAGTGTCGTTTTTTGTTTAAGTTTAATCCACAAAATTAGAACATGAAACAAATTACTCTAACATTATTTACACTTATTACGCTTTCGGCTTGTACTTCTAGCAAAACGGTTTTTCATAAAAAATGGATAACGAAACAGGCACCAGAAAATTTTGTTGCTCGATTTGAAACAACAAAAGGAAATATTGATATCGAAGTTGAAAGAAAATTATCGCCAAAAGCTGTTGATCGTTTTTATCAATTGGTTAAATACAATTTTTTCGAAGATGGAACTTTTTATCGTGTTGTTCCGAACTTTGTCGCCCAATTTGGAAATACAGACACAATTGTTTCTAATCAATGGAAAAAGTTTATTGTAGAAGATGAACCTGTTATTGCTGGAAATAATAAAGGAGCTTTGAGTTTTGCGCGCGCAGGAAAAAACACAAGAGATTTGGATTTGTTTATTAATCTGAAAGATAATCATCGTTTGGATACAATCAATTCCAATGATGTAGTAGGTTTTCCAAGTTTTGGAAAAGTGGTGAACGGAATGAATGTTGTAGAAAGTTTGTATGATGGTTACGCTGGACAAACAATGGAAGATGAAGAAATTTTTAACAGCACAAAATTAATGCGCGAAAGATATCCAAAGCTTGACAGAATATTGAATGCAAAAATCATTAAACTGAAAAAGAAAAACAAGTAAAACAATGTAACATAAAGTTTTAACATGACACAAAAATCAATTTAAATGTTTTGGCATGTACTTTGTAATACATAATACGTTTTTAAAACATATTTTGTGAAATGAAAAAATCAAAATTCTTTAAAGTCGCTGGAGAAGCAGCAATGGCAGCTCAAAAAGACAAATCTTTTTTTGAAAAAGTAAAGGCTTTTTTCAATATGTTAGGTGATTACAAAAAAGGAAGTTATAAACCTGACAACATGAATTTATTTCTTGGATTTGTAGCAACTTTATACATTATTTCTCCTATTGATATTATTCCAGAAGCGCTATTTGGACCTTTTGGTTTGATAGATGATTTTGGGATTTTACTTTTTGGAATGAAATATTTCAACAAAGAAATTATTAAATATCTTGCATGGAGAGATACGCAAAGAGCCTATGCAAATGTTGAAGATGCAAAAATTATTGAGTAGCAACAAATTAAATAGCTATAAAAAATCCGATTGAATTTTCAGTCGGATTTTTTATTTTTAGATTATTCAAAAAATGCTCTCTTTCTCATAAATAAAATTTATTATCTGACGATTATTCATTAGATTTGAGCAATACAATACTAAAAACTAAAACACCTGAATAATGGTAATTATTAATAATTTCGATGAATACAAAGCTTTCGAAGGTAAAGAAATCGGTAAATCTGACTGGCATATAATAAATCAAGAACAAATCAATCGCTTTGCTGATGCAACTTTAGATCATCAATGGATTCATACAGATCCTGAAAAAGCAGCTAACGAAGGACCTTTCAAAAAAACAATAGCGCATGGTTATTTAACGCTATCTTTAATTCCACATTTGTGGGATCAAATTGCGGAAGTGCGCAACATCAAAATGTTAATCAATTATGGAATTGAAAATTTGAGATTTGGACAAGCTGTTTTGGTTGATAGTGAGGTAAGATTAACTGCAAAATTGAAATCTATTACTAATTTGAGAGGAATTGCAAAAGTTGTCATCGAAGCAAATTTAGAAATTAAAGATAATCCGAAACCTGCTTATACGGCGGATGTTGTTTTCCTTTACCACTTTAATGATTAATTAAAGATCAATATAATTTACAAAGCTTCTATTTTTTATAGAAGCTTTTTCTTTTCATAAAATATCGAAGTATCTTGCGCTCGATTTCATATAACATGCAAAAAATTCAAAATAATAAAACCTTAATTTCTATTGTTGGACCAACTGCAATTGGTAAAACCAATTTGGCAATAGAAGTTGCAAAACATTTTCAATCCGAAATTATTTCTTGTGATAGTCGTCAATTTTTCAAAGAAATGAAGATAGGAACTGCTGTTCCTTCTGAGGAAGAATTGACTGAAGTGAAGCATCATTTTATTCAAAATATTTCTATTCACGAAAAATATTCGGTTGGTGATTTTGAGCGTGATGGCTTAGCTTTTTTGAATAATTATTTCAAAACAAATGACATTTGCGTCATGGTTGGTGGATCTGGTTTATATGAAAAAGCGATCACAGTTGGCTTTGACGAATTTCCTGATGTTAATCCTAAAATTAGAGAAGATTTGAATAATGAGCTTGCTGAATTTGGAATTGAAAAATTGCAAAAAGAATTGCAAGAAGTCGATCCAAAGTATTTTGAAGAAGTTGATATTTTCAATAAACAGCGTGTAACACGTGCTTTAGAAATTTTTAGATCTTCGGGTTTACCTTTCTCTAACTTCAGAAATCAAGATTTGAACAAACATCCATTTAACATAATTAAAATCGGTTTAGAACTTCCTCGCGAAGAAATGTACGACCGAATCAATCGTCGAGTTGATATTATGATGAACGAAGGTTTATTAAATGAAGCAAAAAATTTATTTCCTTTAAAAGATTTGAATGCTTTGCAAACTGTTGGTTATCGAGAATTGTTCGACTTTTTTGAAGAGAAAATTACATTGGATTTTGCGATAGAAGAAATCAAAAAGAATACAAGACGTTTTGCAAAACGTCAAATGACATGGTTCAAAAAAGATGAAACTGTCAATTGGTTTTCTCCTTTCGAACAAGAAAATATCATTAATTTTATATCGAACAAAATATAAATTATGGAAAATTTTGTTGCCATCGATTTCGAAACTGCAAACAATTATCGTAATTCTGCTTGCGCGGTTGGAATTGTAACTGTGACAGATAATGTGATTACAGACGAGTATTACACGTTAATTCAACCACCACAAAATCAATATAATTATCATAATATTTTGGTTCATGGAATTCGTCCCGAAGACACAATTGATGCACCAAGTTTTGAAGACGTCTATTTTGAAATCAAACATCGTTTACAAAATCAGCTTGTTGTTGCACATAACGAATCGTTTGATCGTTCTGTTTTGAAGAATACAATGGAGTTTTATAGCCTCAATTACTCTCAACTTAACCTTGCCGAAAAGTGGGAATGTACATACAGAATTTTCAAACAGAAAGGAATTGTTCCTACAAAATTATCCGATTGTGCTCGCCGATTTAATCTTCAACTCAACCATCATGAAGCTTTATCTGATGCAAAAGTTTGTGCTCAATTATACTTATTAAAATAGTTTTACTAAAAATTTATCTGATTAAACATTTAAAAAACAATTCTACATTAATTATAATAAATTTATATTCAGCAATATATCCATTTACAAATATTTGTAAGTATTTACAAGTATTTAAAATTGATTAATAATAACTTTAATAACTCACTATTTCTAAGAAAATTTAATAAAGCAAAAATTCTATTCTAAATAAGTTGATTTTATGAAATGAATTGAGAATGCAAAATTTTGAAAATTAACTTTCAAAATTTTATAAAATGAAGTATAAACTAAAATTTAGTTCCGATAAATCTTTGCAAGTTGAAAAAAATAATAATTTAAAAAATTGATTTCAATTGTTTTTATCGAAGAAGTAAAATAATCACATTATGTATTTAACATAATAAAGAGGGTTACTCTGGGAACATTAATTTCATAATTGAAAAATTGATACCTCCCTACTCTTTTTAAAAAGATAAAAAAAGGTTGCATTTGCAACCTTTTTTATAACATTATAACGCCTTCTATCTTCGAAACTTCTTTGTAATAATTGATTACTGTATCCGCATCAATCACATAAAGTTTAATCGAAATAGATGTATATTTTCTATTTTTTGAAGCTTTGTAATCAAATTCAGCATTCGTTCCTGCAAAAATATCTTTGATTTTTTCCATCGTTTCTTCACTTGAAGGATAAATGAATTTGAACAAATAATCAGCTGGAAATTTTTGTACATCATCTAATCTTTCTTTGAATTTTGCATAAAAATCTTGCTCATTGTGAGAGCTATCTGGTATTTCTTCGAATGTATAATCTCTATTTGTGTCCATATCTATTATTTTTTTGTTACAATGTCAAAAACAATACCACTTCACATTATTGATAAAATATAGAATTAATAAGACATTTTGACATATTATAAATCTTATAATTTTAATCTCATTAAATAATCTATTTGTTCATCATCACCAAGTCTGAAAATATGTTGATCGAATTTTTCGAAACCATTCTTTAAATAGAAATTAATCGCAGAAATATTCTTTTCCCAAACTCCTAACCAAATTGTATGCAAGTTGAGGTTTTTAGTTATTTCTACAGCTTTATTAAAAAGAATTTGTCCAATTTTCTTTCCTTGAAACAATTCTAACACATAAATTCTTTCAATTTCCAAAGAATTCATATCATAAACTTCTGTTTGAGCATCACCAATATTTAATTTCAGATAACCGACAATTTTTTGGTTAATCATTGCAAAAAAGAACAACGAATTTTGATTCTTCAATTCTTTTAATAATTGATCTTCTGAAAAACTTTCGTTCAAATATTTTTGCATATCCTCTTCTGTGTTAGAAGAAGAAAATGTATCTGCAAATGTCTTTTTAGAGATTTCTTGAAGTTCTGTAATGTGTTTTTCTTCAACTCTTTTTATTGTAATTTCTTCGTTCATTAATGCGAAACAAATTTTAATCCTACAATTGAACTAATTAATGTAAAAATAAAGAATATTCTCCAAAAATTAGCTGGTTCTTTGAATACAAAAATTCCGATTAAAACTGTTCCAACAGCGCCAATTCCAGTCCAAACAGCATAAGCAGTTCCCAAAGGTAAAGTTTGTGTTGCTTTGATTAATAACGTCATACTTGCAACCAAACATATTGCAAAAGCGCCATACCAAATGTACATTTCTGAGCCTGTTGTTTCTTTGGCTTTCCCTAAAGATGATGTAAATCCAATCTCGAATAATCCTCCTAAAATCAATAAAATCCAATTCATTTTGTTAATATTTTGATGCAAAGATGAATTAGAAAAAAATAGATTTTTTTTACATTTGTAAAAAAATTATTCGCTTAAATTTCTGTGCGAATCCTACTTAATGTCACTTGAGAAATTCCTAAATAAGACGCGATATAACCTAATTGCACACGATTAATCAAACTTGGATTTTCTTCTAACAATTTTTTATAACGATCAATCGCCGTTCCTAGTTGCCTAGAAATAAAACGCTCTTCAGTTTTTATCAATTCAATTTCAGCAAGTTTTCTTCCCCAATTTGCAATTTCTAAATTTGTCGCATAAAACAATTGTATGTCTGAAGATTTAATTTCATATAACTCACAATCTTCCATTAATTCGATTGTTTCGTAACTAATTTTATTTTCGACATAACTTCGCATCGATAAAATCAAATCGCCTTCTTTCCCAAACCAAAACGTAATTTCTTTTCCATCGTCTATCGTATACGCGCGAACAATTCCTTTTTTGATGAAATATAACTTTTTCTCAACTTTATCAGCATCAATAAGCGTGGTGTTTTTTGGTAATCGAATCAATTGAATTTTATCTGCTATCAATTGAATAGACTGTGATGAAAGTGGCGAAATTTGATTTAAGATTTGTTCTATTTCCATTATTGAAACTTATCTAGTAAAAGTAAACAAAAAACTCAACCTAAAATAGGCTGAGTCATTCAAATTAAATTAACACCTGAAGTCTACTTTGCATGTAGACCGCATTCTTTTTTACTATTGTCTTCCCACCACCATCTTCCGGCACGAAAATCTTCACCTTCGTTTATAGCACGTGTGCAAGGAGCACAACCAATACTTATAAAACCCTTGTCGTGTAACGGGTTGTAAGGAACTCTATTTTCTTTCAAATATTCGAAACAATCCCCTGTTGTAAAATCAATCAATGGATTGAATTTGAATAATTGTTTTTCTTCGTCAAACTCTATTTCGTGCATATCATGTCGATTATTCGATTGCTCCGCACGCAAACCTGTAATCCAAACTGATGCTTCTTTTAATGCACGATTCAAAGGAATTACTTTTCTGATATAGCAACATTGTTTTCTTAAATCAACCGAATCGTAAAAAGGATTAATTCCATTTTCTTCAACAAAATTTTCTAACTCCTCTCTTGGTGGATAAAATGGTTTAATCTTCGCTTGATATTTAAATTCTGTTTTGTTCCACGTATTGTACGTTTCCTGAAAAACACGACCTGTATCTAAAGTAAAAATCTTAATATTGTCTAATTTTTGACTTAAAATAACATGAGAAATAACTTGATCTTCGAAACCAAAACTTGTCGAAAAAACTATTTTTTCTTTAACGTTGTTATTCAAAAAAAATAATTTTTCTTCTAAACTTACTTGTCCTGTAACTTTTTCTAATATCTCTTTTAGTTGATTCATTTTCTTATATAATATCTATAGTTTTTATAGAGTATTTATTTTAACAAATGTATTAATTCCAATTTTCTAAAACAACACTAATCTCGACTAATTTTATAGATATAATATAATATAGAATCAATAAATTATACAAGCAAATTTTGTTTATACTTAAATCATCTTCGAGAGTGAATTTTCATATTCGTAAAATAGAAGAAAATCAGTCCAAATTGGCATTAAATAAAGGTTTTCATAGAGTATGGATTGCTAATTAATTCGAAAATCAATATAATTATTAAGATAAAAACATTTAAAATGTCTTAAGAATAAATTCTATCTAATCATCTTCGAGAACGAATTATGAATATCACAAAACTAAAAAGTCAAACTTTACAATGTTTGACTTTTTAATTTATATTTTTTGTAATGATAAATTAGGACAAAAATGGATGAAAATAACCAAATCCAATAACCAAAATGTGGTAAATCATATTCATGTATTTGTAAAATATCTAATCTTGTTAAATGATTAATTTCGTATAATGACATTTGAATAACAGCGATAATACCTAATATTCATCCTATTTTTATCTTATAAAAAATCCAAGAAAATAATAATGTAAAGTTCCCTAACCAACAGATAAAATCAATTGGCAACTCTGATATCGTTATATATCCTAATATTAGATATGTAATTCAAATATTCTGTTCTAGAATCTCCAGAATAATATTCAATAAAATCAATACTTAATAAGTGAACAGGCAAAATTAAACTCACCAAATAAGTTAAAATACTTACAAATAAAAACAGATTATTTTTCCAATTTAGCTTCAAACTCTTCTATTTGCTTTTCCAATTTTTTATTCTCTTTTTCCAATTTGTTTTGAGGACTAAACATTGCATAAACCAGCAAGCCTACTCCTACTCCAACAACAGCTCCAATTTTTTCGTTCTTATTAATTGCTTTCGAAATTGCAATTCCTGCTGCTGCTCCAGTTGTTACGATAGAAACTGTATTTTCAAAACCTTTTGATTTTGTGTCCAAAACTTCTAATAAATTATTCATAGTTGATTATTTTTCAATAAACGTTGCAATAAATATTCCTAAATATAAATCATTCCAAATTATTTTAAAAATTGTTCGTATTAATTCAAGTGTTTATCTTTGTTCGGTAACATTTTTAGAATGGAAATACAAGACAAAATTTTAGCGCTTCGAGAAGAGCTTACTCAGCATAATTATAATTATTACGTTTTAGATAATCCGACAATTTCTGATTTCGAATTTGATTTGAAATTGAAAGAATTAAAACGATTAGAAGACGAAAATCCTATCTTTTTTGATGTTAATTCCCCTACACAACGCGTTGGTGGAATGGTTACAAAAAATTTTCCGACGATTACACACGAATTTAGAATGTATTCGTTAGACAATTCATATTCAATTGAAGATTTACAAGATTGGGAAAAACGAATTGAGAAAACGTTAGGTGAAAAAGTAGAATTTGTTTGCGAATTGAAATATGATGGCGCTTCGATTTCTATTTTGTATGAAAATGGAGAATTGACGCAGGCTGTAACGCGTGGAGATGGAACACAAGGTGATGAAATCACGAATAATATACGTACTATACAATCTGTTCCATTGAAATTGAAAGGAAATTATCCTGAACGTTTTTATATGCGTGGCGAAATTACAATTCCGCTCAATAAATTCGCTTCAATTAATGAAGAACGCGCTAATAATGGTTTAGAATTGTATGCAAATCCTCGAAATACCGCTTCTGGATCATTAAAATTACAAGATAATACAGAAGTTGCGAAACGCGGTTTACAATGTTTCCCATATTATTTTATCGGAAATAATTTACCTTATTCTACACAATGGGAAATGCTACAAGCCGCTGATGAATTAGGTTTTAAGATTCCGCATACATCAAAATTATGTACTTCTTTGGAAGAAGTTTTAGCTTTTGTAGATCATTGGGATATCGAACGTAAAAATTTACCTTACGAAACGGACGGAATTGTGATCAAAGTAAATTCTTTTTCGCAACAAGATGAATTAGGTTATACTGCGAAATCTCCACGTTGGGCAATGGCGTATAAATTTAAAGCTGAAGCTGCCGAAACCGAATTATTGAGCATCGATTATCAAGTTGGTCGTACTGGAGCGATTACGCCTGTTGCAAATCTTGCACCTATTTCTTTGGCTGGAACAATCGTAAAACGTGCTTCTGTCCACAACGAAGATATTATTAAAAAGTTGGATATCCGCATTGGTGATATGGTTTATGTGGAAAAAGGCGGCGAAATTATTCCGAAAATTGTTGGTGTTAATACTGATGTTCGCAAACCTGGAACGGAAGAAATCGAATTTATTAAAAATTGTCCTTCTTGCGGAACAGAATTAATTCGTAACGATGGCGAAGCACAGCATTATTGTCCAAATGAAAATGGTTGCGAACCTCAAATAATTGGAAAATTAGAGCATTTTGTTTCTCGAAAAGCAATGGATATTGAGAGTATTGGTGGTGAAACAGCTGTTTTGCTACACAAAGCAAATTTGCTTAATAACATTGCTGATTTTTATACTTTACAAAAAGAAGATATTTTGCCTCTGGAAAGAATGGCTGAAAAATCTGCTCAAAATATTATTAATTCTGTCGAAAAATCTAAAGAGCAACCTTTCGAAAAGGTGTTGTACGCAATTGGAATTCGTCATGTAGGTGAAACGGTTGCAAAAAAATTGGTTAAACATTTTCAAACTATTGATCGTTTGATGAATGCAACAATGGAAGAATTAGTTTCTGTAACGGATGTTGGAGAAAAAATTGCAATTTCGATTAAGGAATATTTTAAAGAAGAACAGCATCAAATTTTGATTCAACGTTTACGTGATTACGGGTTGAATTTCGAGATTGGTGAAGAAGCAAAACCTTTGTCAGATTCTTTGGAAGGCAAAACGTTTTTGTTTACAGGAACTTTGACTAAATTCAATCGAACTGATGCACAAAAAATGGTGGAAGATCATGGTGGAAAAAATATTTCTGCAGTTTCTAAAAACTTAAATTTTTTGGTTGCTGGCGATAAAGCTGGAAGTAAATTGAAAAAAGCAGAAGAAATTGGAACAGTTGTCGTGTTGACCGAGGACGAATTTTTAAATATGATTAACGGCTAATGGAATCAGGATTAATTGCTGTCATTATATTCGGAATTGTATTATTGATTTTGATTCCATTTATATATTATGGATTGAGAATGGCAGGCTACAACAAAGCTGCAATGATAGTTTCGCTTGCGATATTTTTTATTGTGATGATTCCGATGGTGAAATATGGTTACAGAAGTCAAATGTATTCTAATGATGATTTGAAAACCGATTTACACCAAGCTGGAATTGGGTTTAAAGGAAATTTAAAAATTGTTTCGACAGTTATTTCTGGAATTAAAAACATGAAACAAGAAACAGTTTTGATTATGGATTCTGCCGATGTCAATACCATTATTAATCGAATAGAAACTGATCCTCGATTCAAAATTTCTCCAGTAATATTGAGTTTGAAAGAAGAATTAGGTTCAAATGCAAAACATAAAACCAATAGAAATTATCGTTTTAAGGATAATTTTATTTTAGAAACTTACGGAATGTCTGATGATTACACGATTCGATATTCAGAACTGAAATTTAGAAAAGGAAACGACACGGTTTTCTTCAAAAAAGAAGAAGTGTATTAAAAAAATCCGTCAATTGACGGATTTTTTATTAATCTAAAACTTCAAGATTTGCAATATTGATTGGATTTCCTTCAATATAATTCACAACATTTTCAAAAGCTTTTGAGAAATATAATTCGTAACTATTTTCTTCAACGTAACCCAAATGCGGCGTACAAATTACATTCGGATTCGTTAGAAATTCATTATTTTTATCATAAATTGGTTCAGAGTTATATACATCTAAAGCAGCATAAGTTGGTGTATTTTGACTTAAAGCTTTACTTAAATCATTTTTCTTAATTAGTTCAGCTCTAGAAGTATTTACAATAATTGCATCATGTTTCATTAATTTCAAATCTTCAAATTTCACAATACCTTTTGTTTGCTCATTTAATCGAATATGAAGTGTAACAACATCGCTTGTAGAGAAAAAATCTTCTTTAGAATTACTTGCTTGAAAACCATCCTCCAATGCTTTTTGACGAGAATTTTCACTTCCCCAAACTTGCACTTTCGTTCCAAAAGCTTTTGCATATTGTGCAATCATCTGTCCTATTTTTCCATATCCCCAAATTCCAATTGTTTTACCATTTATTGTAGAACCAATATTAGTCTGCCACTCGCCTTTTTTCATCGCTTCGATAGCTTGAGGTATTTTTCGAGTTGCATTCATTATCAACATCCAAGTTAATTCGGCTGGAGCAATAGGAGAACCAATTCCTTCTGACACAGCAACTCCACTACTTGTACAAGCGGCTAAATCTAAATGATTTGAAATTTTGCCTGTTTGACTAATTAATTTCAAATTTGGTAAAAGGGATAATAATTCTTCATTTATTTTCGTACGTTCTCTTATCAAAACTAAAATTTGAACATCCTCAATTTCTTTTGCTAAATCCTTTGTATTTGTATATGAACGATTTAAAACCTTAACATCATAATCTTTTATTAAATCAAAACATTTCAAATACGGTACAGCATTTTGATAATCATCTAATATGGCAATTTTCATTGTTTAATTTTTAATAAATGTAGTTATTTTGATTTATCTAATTACTTTTCTCTTTCTTAATTATCTCATCAAATTCGTCCAAAGTATCTTTACTTTCAGTTTTGTAATTTTTAGATTTTCCTATAAAATGAATCAATTTTCTATCTTCAAAATAATAACGAAATTCTTCAATTTTCGATTTTTTATCATCAAATCCTTTCCAATATAAAGGAAAATTATAAGTTGTACCTTGTTCAAAAACAAAAGACAATTTATCATTTAACAAATAATATTCGGCTAAATATTGACCTGATTTTCCAAATTTTCGAACCACAATTTTTTCTAATTTATCGTTCAAAAAATAATAATTAATAAAACCACCTTCGGTAGAATCATCAGTTTCAATTTCTTTTATTTTTGTCCAAATTTTAATCGAATTAATTCGATTAAAATTTGATTTAATTGGATCTAATTTATTTTTAAAATCTTTTGAAATAATAACTTCAGAACTTTTAGAATCTTTTTGTTTTTGAGCAAATACATTAAATAAACTAAAAATAATAAACGAAATTAATAAAAGAGTTTTCTTCATTGTACTAAAATTATTTCCATAAAATTCAATAAAATAAACTAATTTTCAATCAATAATAATAGTGAATTTTATGCAATTTTGAGTCGCTCGTCATACCAATCAAATCAACTAAATAAAAAAATTCTATACTAAAGTTTTAAATTTTGAAATTCTTGGAGAGTTTCAAAATCATAATGGATATGATGGTATTTTTATTGGAAAACCAGATTTAAACTGGCATCTAAAATTTACAACAACTCACGAAAATATAAATCATCACTTTGATGAAGACAATTGTTTGGTATTTTATCCAACAACACAACAAGAATATGAAAAAATTATTGAGCGTTTATAATTTCATCATATCAAACCAATAAAATCTAAAAATCCATATTGGAATGATAACGGAATTTCTTTCTTAGATCCTGATGGATTTGCTGTCATTGTTTCACCTTTGAGAATTAAATAATTTGAAAAAATTCAAATTCTTAATAATCCGATGAATAAAAAATTAAATCCTTGGTATAAATTACAACAAGGTAAAATTAAAACTCCAAAATGGTTGTTTACAAGTGATGATTGGAAAACGTGGGATTAAACGTCTTTTTAATACAATATTTAGTCTTAATTTTACACCAAATTAATCGCCGTGAATCGAGAAGAAATAGGAAATCAACTGCTAAATGAAGTTTTACAAATTCAACTTGCCAATAAACCAATCAATTTTAAATATTTAGATTTAAAACGTTTGGTTGAAAATATTGCATTTGAGTTGACAAAAAACGAAGCTTTACAGTTTTCTAACTTTTTCTCGAAGCTATCTTTTATCTGTAATCAATACCAAGTTTCCACTAAAATTCATTCCTTTCGTAAAACGGCTCAACGAATTCTGAGCGAGAAATACGAACCGACAGAACACGAATATTTTACACATTATAAATATGTTGCAGATTTTATTTCTTCGATTTATGAAGTAATGATTCCAGCAGAAATTATCTACTATTTTCCTGAAAAAGAATTTTATACAAACAAAATTCTTACTCGAAATCGGGTTAAAAAATTGCGTGTTCAAGTGATTGAAATCAAACGAGATTGTTTGATTTGCGATCATGAAGATAATGAAACAGAAGAAAATATTACAGTTCAAATTGATGAGGATGGCGTAAATGAAAACTTTACTTCTGTTGAGGATTTTTGGGTTGGTGCACAATTAAATTTAGTCAATTCGACGATTGATGAAGAAGGAATTTATCATCCACGTTTTATCATTCTCGAACCAGATTATTTGGTTGATATTTCGGCAATTGCTGAATGTTTTCAGGATTATGGAACTTCTGAATTGCATTATATTCAGAAAAAATTTGAAGAATCGCCAAATAGTAAACACATTCGTTTAGGAAATTTTGCCAATTCAGTAGTCGATCATTTTTCAACAGAAAACATTGAAAACACAGATTTTAATGAGATTTTCAAGAATGATTTCAAAAATTATCCATTAGAATATACGGCTTGCAACGATTTGACGAATCCACAAGACTTGAAAGATTATTATCTGGAAGCAAAAGGTCATTTTGACCGTATTCAAAAAGTGTTGACCGAGGATTTTCCTCAATATGATATTTCGTTGGATCGTGCATTAATAGAGCCTTCATTTTTGTGCGAACAATATGGTATTCAGGGTCGTTTAGATTTATTAGACATTAATCCCGAAGGAAAAAATAAAATTATCGAGCTGAAATCTGGTGGTGCACCTTTTCCTGATGATGGAAAAAGTGTCAAGCCAAATCATGCGACGCAGCTCTTTTTATATTACCAAATTATTGGTGTTTTATATGATTTAGAGTTTAAAGATGTCACAAAAAACACCGAAGGTTATATCTTCTATTCGAAAGTATATCAAGGAAATTTACGTTTTGATGTGCCAACTTTAGCGCGAGTTCAACGTATTTTTGATTTACGAAATCGAATAATTATCAATGAAAATCGGTTAGCAAATCATGCATTAACCGATATTGAATCAACTATTTATTCGATTAAACCTGCCAATTTTATCAAACGAAAAATTAATCCTCGTTTCAAAGAAATTTTAGAAGAACAGTTGGATAAATTTATCTATCCGATCAAAAATAGTTCACCGTTAGAAAAAGCTTATTTTTATTCGTTTACGAATTTCATTGCGAAAGAGCAATATATGGCGAAACTTGGTTTGGGACAATCAACTTCTAACAACGGTTTGGCGAGTTTGTGGCTGAATACTTTCGAAGAAAAAAATAATAATTTCGAGATTATTTATGATTTAGAAATTGTAGAAAATCATATTTCTGATCCAAAACGTGAAATCAAGTTAAAAAGAACTAATCCTGCGAATGATTTTATTTCGATTCGCGAAGGTGATATTTGCATTCTTTATCCAAGAAATAATTTCAAAGATTCGGTTTTAACAAATCAGGTTTTTAAATGTACCATCAAAAGTATTTCGAGAGAATTTATTGTGTTGCGTTTTCGTTATCAGCAGCCCAACACACGCTTTTTTGATTCGTTTGATTCATCAGGAAAATGGGCTTTGGAACGCGATTTTATGGATTCTTCTTTTGTTTCGATGTACCGAAATCTGTATGGATTAATTCATTCTTCTAAAGCAAAAAAAGATTTGATTTTAACGCAATCTATTCCAAGAAATCAAATGGATTATGCGTATTTTAACTCAAATCTTTCGGATGAACAAAATCGAATCTTGAAAAAAGCGCTTTCTTCTAAAGATTATTTCTTGTTGAATGGACCTCCAGGAACAGGAAAAACATCGATTATCATCAAAGAATTGGTGAAAGAAATCTACGAGAAACAAGATTGTAATATTTTGCTTTTGGCGTATACAAATCGTGCGGTTGATGAATTATGTGAATCGATAAATTCGGCTATTTCTGATCAAATTGAACAAAAGTTCATCAGAATTGGGAATGAATTATCTACTTCTCCTGAATTTCATCCTAATTTATTGAATAAAATTATCGAGCAAAAAGATGTTGATTTAGAGCAAAAAGGAGAAAAATTTTCGAGAAAAACAATTCAAGATATTATTCGTAAACAACGCATTTTTGTTTCGACGGTTGCTTCAATTTCGAGTAAAAATGATATTCTGAAATTAAAGAAATTTGATACAATTATTATTGATGAAGCTTCACAAATTTTAGAACCACAAATTGTTGGAATTCTACCAAAAGCAGAACGTTTTATCATGATTGGTGATCACAAACAGTTGCCTGCAATTGTTTTGCAAAATCCTGAATTAGCAAAAACGAACAACGAATTATTAGAAAATATTGGTTTAATCAATCGTAAAAACTCAATTTTCGAACGTTTGTATGAATTTTGTGAGCGTAATAATAACGAAAATTCATTTGACCAATTGACTTATCAAGGAAGAATGCATGCTGAAATTGCAGATTTTCCGAACAATTATTTTTATGATGGAAAATTAAATGTTGCCTATGATATTCCAAATTTGAATGAAGAGATTAAGCAAAGTTTACATCGCCAACGTGCAGATTTACATTTTGAAAATCATAATCAATCAAATGATTTACAAAACTTTATTACGAATCATCGTTTTGCGTTTATCAATGTGGACGAAAATCCTTATTTGCCTTCAACGAATGAGCAAGAAGCCGATTTGATTGTGAAATTTGTACAAGAAATTATTCATTTATACGAAATCAATAAAAAAGAATTTGATGCAAAGAAAACAATTGGAATTATTGCGCCTTTCCGTAATCAAATTGCCTTGATTAAACAAAAATTAGAATTAGCAAATATTCCTAATTACGAGCAAATAACGGTTGATACAGTTGAGCGTTATCAAGGAAGTCAGCGCGATATTATTTTGTATAGTTTTGCGGTAACATATTATTCACAATTGAATGCGTTGGTGAATATGAATGACCAAGGAAATGTTGACCGAAAACTAAATGTGGCGTTAACACGTGCAAAAGAGCAATTATTTTTGATTGGAAATCAAACGATTTTGAAAGAAAATCAATTGATTAAAACATTAATTGAGTATTTAGAAAATAAATCTTCACATAAACTTATAATCTAATCAAAATCACTTCATAATTCATTTAAGATTCAGTAAATTTGTGCAACTATTTTTGTAAAATTATGTTGTATCAAAGAAGTAGCGCATTATTCAAAGACGCGCAAGAATATATTCCAGGAGGTGTAAATTCTCCTGTTCGTGCATTTAAATCTGTTGGAGGAACGCCAATTTTTATCAAAAAAGCCGAAGGTGCTTATATTTATGATGAAGATGGACGTGCTTACGTAGATTACATCAATTCTTGGGGACCAATGATTATTGGACACACAGATCCGCGTGTTTTGAATGCGACTGTTGAGCAGATGAAAAATGGTTTTTCTTTTGGTACACCAACTGAATTGGAAACTGAAATTGCAAAATTAATTACTTCTGTAGTTCCAAACATCGATATGGTTCGTATGGTGAACTCAGGTACAGAAGCTTGTATGTCGTCAATTCGTTTGGCAAGAGGTTATACAAATCGTGATAAAATTGTAAAGTTTGAAGGTTGTTACCATGGACATTCAGATTCATTTTTGATTAAAGCTGGTTCTGGTGCTGCAACTTTCGGAAATCCAAATTCTCCGGGTGTAACACAAGGAACTGCAAAAGATACGTTGTTGGCAGAATACAATAATTTGGAAGATGTAAAAGCTTTATTCGAACAAAATAAAGACGAAATTGCAGCTATTATTGTTGAGCCAATTGCAGGAAACATGGGATGTATTGTTCCAGAAAAAGGTTTCTTAGAAGGATTAAGACAAATTTGTGATGAAAATGGAGCTTTATTAATTTTTGATGAAGTAATGACAGGTTTCCGTCAAGCGATGGGAAGTTCTCAAGAACGTTTAAACATCAATGCAGATATTGTAACATTTGGTAAAGTAATTGGCGGAGGTTTCCCTGTTGGTGCTTTTGCTGCTCGTCGCGAAATCATGAATCACCTTGCTCCTCTTGGCCCTGTTTATCAAGCGGGAACATTATCAGGAAATCCAATTGCTATGCGTGCTGGTATCACAACATTGAATATTATCAATAATGATAGAGCATTATTCAATAGAATTGATAACGCTACAGAAACTTTAGATGTTGAAATTTCTAAAATCTTTGCAGAAAAAGGAATTCCAAATCATATCAATCGTTTAGGGTCGATGATGTCTGTTTTCTTTACAGAGCAAACGGAAATTAAAAACTTTACAGATGTGACCAAATGTAACCACGAAAGATTCAACAAATTTTTCCATCATTTATTAACGAACGAAGTTTACATTGCTCCTTCTGGATACGAAACTTGGTTTATTTCTGATGCAATTAAAGATGCTGAAATTAATAAAACATTAGACGCTGTAAGAAGCTTCGAAGGTTAAACATAAACAAAAAATGCAGTAGAAAAACTACTGCATTTTTTTATTCTATTTTGGAACTACATTTTTGCGTCCATCAATTTTTCTGTTTTATCAGGTGATTTGCCCATTTTAATAACAAACGCTTTGTTTGAATTATAATTTTTCGGAAGTAAAATATCGTAATAGGTATTTTTATCTAAATCGAAACCAATTCTGAAATAATTCAACTAAAGTCAAAAAAACATAAATCAAAAATTGATAACTATACAAATCAATGAAATTATTATATTTACTAAAATTCATAATGATATGATTACAAATTACTTTAAACTACTACTTGCATCTAGTATAATTCTTATTAATTTTGGATGTAAAGATGATGATGGTTTTTCGGAAGAAGATGTAGTTGAGACTTATAATATTGTGTCCTATAAAGCTAATATCCCAGTTGATTTAAACAATGATAAAAAAACATCAACTAATTTGTTGGATGAAATTGAAATTCTTAATAAACAAGAGAACTTTTTAGAAGTTAGACCTAAAGTAAAATTAATCTCCTTTAATTTTCCTCTAACATTAATAAATTATGATTATCCAAGTATACCAAGCGGTTATGCAGATTTTGTAAAATATGGATTTGTAACATCTACAACATTATCGGATAAAGTAATGGTTATAAAAGATAGTAGTTATACAGAAAGCAACTATACTGGTAACAAGGAAAATAAAAAAAATGTTTCTATTGAAAATTTAAAAATTATAGACTACAATCGTCTATCTACAAATATTACAAAGTCATATTATGATTTTAGCACCAAACAATGGATTGAATTGAATATTGAAGTTATTTTTCAAAAAAGAATATAAAAAAAGCTCGAGAATTTTCTCGAGCTTTTGTTTAATTATAATCCCCTATATGTTCCATTTCACTTTCGAAACTTAGTACTTTAGTCGCGTATTTTTGCAAACTTTTTTGTTTAATTTCTGATAAAAAATTATTCTTGAATTTATCTAAAGTCAATTCATCATTCACAAATAATTGCAAAGAATAAGAAACCGCCCCAGGTTCTATATGAGAAGTTATTTTTCCTAAACGAGCACCGATAAAACAATTTGATTTCAAATAATCATTAATATGCTCTTTCTGAATCCACGCAAACCAATCATCATGCACTTCTTGTTCAACAATAAAAGTTGTATTATATAATATCATTCTCTAATTTTTTGCAAAGATACAAAGGTTTTCGCATTATATTTTTCTTGAAAAAGAAAGTCTAATCAAGATTTTATTTTTAAATTTACCTATTATTCATAACAAACAAAAATGAACAATACGCAACAATTTATACAAGAGAATAAACAACGTTTTCTTGATGAATTAATCGAATTACTTAAAATTCCTTCAGTTAGTGCTGATCCAGCCTACACACAAGACGTAAATGATGCTGCCGAGATGGTTGCAAAATATTTAAAAGAAGCAGGTGCTGATAATGTTGAAGTATGCGAAACAGAAGGTTTTCCTGTTGTTTACGGAGAAAAAATAGTTGACGCTTCAAAACCTACTGTTTTAGTTTACGGACATTACGATGTACAACCAGCTGATCCTTTAGAATTATGGGAATCTGGACCATACGAGCCAGTAATCAAAAAGACAGAAATTCATCCTGACGGAGCAATTTTTGCTCGTGGTTCTGCTGATGATAAAGGTCAAATGTTTATGCACGTTAAAGCTTTTGAGGCTTTAAACAAATCAAACGAATTACCTTGTAACGTTAAATTTATGATCGAAGGTGAAGAAGAAGTTGGTTCTCCTTCATTAGTAAATTTCGTTAAAAACAATAAAGAGAAATTAAAAAATGATGTGATTTTGATTTCTGATACTTCTATGATTTCAAACGAACAACCTTCTATTTCTGTTGGTTTACGTGGTTTATCTTATGTAGAAGTTGAGGTAAAAGGAGCTAATCGCGATATGCACTCTGGTGTTTATGGTGGAGCTGTTCCTAATCCGATTAATGTTTTAGCAACAATGATTGGAAAATTAATCAATGAAAAAGGTCACATTACAATTCCAGGTTTCTATGAACCAATTCTTGAATTAACAGAAGACGAAAGAGCTGATTTAGCTAAAATTCCATTTGATGTAGAAGAATACAAGAAATCTATTGGTATTGCTGATATCCAAGGAGAAGAAGGTTTTTCTACAATCGAAAGAGCTTCTATTCGTCCTACTTTAGATGTAAACGGAATTTGGGGAGGATATATTGGCGAAGGTGCTAAAACAGTTATTCCTTCTCATGCGTATGCTAAAATTTCAATGCGTTTGGTTCCTGGACAAGATCCAGAAGTTGTAACAAAACAATTTGCAGATTATTTCCCAACTTTAGCGCCTTCTTCTGTAGAAGTTAAAGTAAAACCACATCATGGAGGTAAACCTTATATTTTACCAACTAATCACCCAGGTTTTATCGCTGCTAAAAAAGCGTTAGCTGAAACTTTTGAAAAAGAAGCGTTAGCCGAAAGAGCTGGTGGATCTATTCCAATTGTTGCTTTATTCGAAGAAGAATTAGGAACAAAATCTGTTTTAATGGGATTCGGATTAAACTCTGACGTTATCCACTCTCCAAACGAACATTATGGTTTATTCAATTTCTACAAAGGAATCGAAACTATTCCATATTTCTACAAATATTTTAACGAACAATAATTTTCGACAAAATAACTTCTAAAAAGCGAATCAAATTGATTCGCTTTTCTTTTTGGTTTATAGTAGAATGATTAATTTTGAACTTTATTTTTATCAATGAGTAAAAAATTCTTAATTGCGGGTGCAGGAATTGCGGGTTTAACTTTAGCAAAAGCTTTGCAAGATTTAAATTATAACTACGAAATTTTCGAGGCTTCTCCAGAAGTTCGAGGAATTGGGGCTGGTTTTGGTTTGGCTTCTAATGCAATGAAAGCATTTGAAATTCTAGGTTTAGCAGAAGAGGTTGCGCCTTTGGGGCATATGTTAGAAGATTTTGAAATTCAAGATTGGAAAGAAAAAACAATTCTGAAAGCGGACACAGAACGATTAAGAAAAAATTACAACAACGAAAATTTTGCCATTCATCGTGCAGATTTACATCATTATTTAGTCTCGAAAATTGATTCGAATAAAATTAAAACGTCAAAAAAAATAAAATTCTTTGAACAAAGTTTTGAGAAAGTTGTCCTTCATTTTGAAGATGGAACTTCTACAGAAGGTGATTATTTAATTGGTGCTGATGGGATAAATTCTACAATTCGTCAACAATTGTTAAAACATTCAACACCTCGTTATGCAGGCTATATTTGTTGGCGTGCTATTGTAGAGGATAAATCTTACAATTCAAAAAAGAGCATCGAAACATGGGGACCAAATGGTCGATTTGGTTTGACGCCATTAATCAATCATCAAATTTATTGGTATGCTTGTGTCAATACAAAACTAAATTCTGAAGTTTACAACTACGCTTTAAGTGATATTAAAAATCAGTTCAAAGATTATTCGGGACAAATCAGAAATACTTTACAAAAAACGAATCCAGAAAGCATCATTGCTACGCCAATTATGGATATAAAACCGATTAATAATTATGCATTTAATCGTGTATTGTTAATTGGAGATGCAGCACATGCAACCACACCAAACATGGGGCAAGGCGCATGCATGGCTGTTGAAGATGTTTGTGTTTTGTATGATGAACTAATCAAAAAAGATACTGATATTTTGTTAGCTTTTGAACATTATAATTTACGTCGTTTGAAACGAACACATTATATTATCGATACTTCTCGTTTGGCTGGAAAAGTTGCTCAAGTCGACAATAAATTTTTGATGAATATACGAAATTTTGCTTTCCGAAATTTACCACAATCTTTGATGCAAAGTCCTTTAGAAGACTTGTTGGAAGAAGATTTTATGAGAGTTTAGGATTATGCAAAACGAATTTTGTAGTGTTTCTTAACGTATATTTCTTGTTGACATAAGAAGTTAACAAATCTCCAAAACTCATATCACGAGTTTCTCTTTGATTAGTTGAAAATAATTTCACAATCTTAATCAAATATTTATTTAAGTCAATCAAATCAAAAGTAAATTCTTTTATCAACCAAAATAGAAAATATAACGGAAGAAAAACTATATTTAAGACAACTTGGAATCCATTCGCTAATTCTCCTTCTGACAAAAAATGTTTTGAATAATCAAATTTAGAAAAATCAATATCATATTTTTCTATAAACGCTATCAAAAGTGATTCATTATCTAATCCTGATAAAAATAAATCTTTCTCAATCAGAACATCAACATTTTCAACTTTTTCTTTTGTTGTTTTTTCTAGAAAATTTTTGACTTCTATATACGATTGTCTCAAAGTTGCGAAATCAACATGTAAAATCTGTTTTTCTTCCATAATCACCTACTTCAACAGCACATTATCTTCTAATTCTTGCTTCGAAATCTGAAAATGTTTATCAAATTCTTGTTCAAAAGATTCTAAATCCATTGTAATTTCCCAATCACCAAATTCATTTTCAAACAAATCAGTCATATGTTCTTTTAAATCATCTAATTTTTGTTGAATAAATTCATTTTGCTGAATATCTTCTGCATCTTTCTTATCTAATACAACTTGTTGATTAATTTTTCTAAGAATCAAAGCATTAATAAATTCTTCATGTGTATTCATAAAATCCTCAATCGTACCTGTAAATTGTGTCATTTTTAATATTTTTTCCTATCACTTTTCGAGAATAAATATAGAACTATTTTATTAACAAACAATTAAATTTAAGATTTCTATAAATGAGTTTTAACATAAGAATTAACGTCTACTAATTATTGAAATTGGTTGTTTTGAGATAAATTTGAATATAAAAATATTGAAAAAATGGAAAACTTTAAACTATCAAACGGGATCGAAATTCCTGCAATTGGATTTGGAACATGGTTATTGGAAGGTGAAAAAGTTATAGAACCTCTAAAAATTGCATTAACAAAAGGATATACACATATTGACACGGCAGCAATCTACAAAAATGAAAAAGAAATTGGAACAGTTTTGAAAGCTGAAAATGTAGATCGTAGTAAATTATTCATTACATCTAAATGTTGGAATTCTGAGCGTGGATACGAAAAAGCAATGGCTGCATTTGAGCAAACTTTAGCTGATTTACAGACAGATTATTTGGATTTATATTTGATTCATTGGCCAGCAAATGAAACGCAATTTCCTGATACTTGGGCAGAATTGAATGCTGGAACTTGGCAAGCTTTTGAGGAAATTTACAAATCTGGAAAAGCAAAAGCGATTGGTGTGAGTAATTTCAATATCAATCATTTGGAAGCTTTATTTGAAACGGCTGAAATCAAACCAATGGTTAATCAAATTGAGATTCATCCAGGACATTCGCAACCAGAATTAGTCGATTTTTGTAGACAAAACGATTTGTTAGTTGAAGCATGGAGTCCGCTAGGTTCTGGAAGAATTTTGGAGAACGAATTAATTGTTTCTTTGGCTGATAAATACAATGTTTCAGTTGGTCAGATTTGTATTAATTATTGTTTGGCGAAAGAAATTTTACCACTTCCTCGCTCCTCTTCAGAAAAAAATATTGAAGCGAATTTAACTTCAAATAATTTTAAATTAAGTGTAGAAGATGTAAAAGCGATAGATGAAATGCCAGCTGATGGTTTTTCTGGATTGAATCCTTCAATGGTTGAATTTTAACAAGTTAAACAAATTCACTAAAATAAATTTTAAAAACCTCTGTTTTGCAGAGGTTTTTTCGTTTTAAATCTTCAAAAAATCAATACTTTTACTTTTTAAATGATAAAAAAAATTATTCGATATGAGCCAAAATCCTGAAAATCCATTCAAAACTTATTTTGATCAAACCCTTGAAAGATGTGGTTTTGATGAAGATTTGAAAGCTGGTATTTTATTTTTTTTAGGTGAAAGTATTATTGCTGCGAACACCAATCAATTGATGAATATGTTTGCGGAAGAAGAAAAGATTCAACAAGAATTTCGTCGTTTGTTTACGTTGTATGCTACGCCAAATGCTGACATCAATCCGTTTGAAGCTTTGGATACAGAACCAATAAAGCAAATTATTTATACATACAACGAAATTTATGTCAATGTAATTAGAAATAAATCATTTGATTTTGATAAAGTTATCAATGATAATTTAAAGTCAGAGTTTAAGTTAGATTTTATTAAAGAATTTGAAAATAAACAATATAAATTAGTTACAAATCATAACTTAAATACATCATTTTTCAAACAAATTGGAGCGTATCTTAATCAGTTTGAATTGAGTTATGAGGATATTTATTTGGCTGGAATTAATTATTATCAAACGAATCAGAAAGTAGATTTTGAAGGAATAAATGTATTGAATCTAAACATTATTGATAGTTTTTCACCGTTGTACACAACATTGTTTCATTATCCATTATTGTACACGTATTATCCAGCGAATCTGAACGCAAATCATTTGTTTAGTTCGATTTTGCAGTTTCTTTATTTACATACCAACACGGATATTGCGAAACATATTCACGCTTTTCACAACCATATTTTCTATGAAAATAATCCAAGAAGAGTTCGTAAAGGTTGGGAATTCGAAGAATTGGAACGTGGCGTTTTGATTTCGCAAACTTTTCATAATGCGTTAAATATTCGTAAGTCTCCTATTTTCGGAACTCGTCCTGATTTTTTAGCTTCGAATAATTATTTATTAAATGAATTGAAAGATCAAAATATTCCGTTAGAGAATTTTAAGGCCTTGATGACCAAAACAATTGAAGAATATTACGAAGCAGATATTGAAGAAGTAGTTGCTGGAAAGCTAAATCATGCTGAATTTTTACAATTATTAGCGATTATTTTCTACGAAACTTCTGCTAATGCAATGATTATTAGATCATGGAAAAACTAACAATTAATCAAGAAAATCGAATCAAATTAGAAGAACATTTTGGCGAAATTTTGCCAAGATTGCCTTTTGAAATGGTTTCATTTTATGAATCGAGTAATTCGTGGGAAGGACAAATTGAATATAATTTGAATTTGAACACGGGAGAATTGACGTACAATACCATCGAAAATGTAAAACATCAAATCGAAATTTTGCCTGAAATGATGCAACGTATCGAAAGTGAAATTATCTTGATGTTAGAGAATTTATAAACTAATATTTTAAAATCTTTTTCTCGATACAAAATTCTAAAAGAATTTCACTAGAAATGACGATTTTAATAAAAAAGTAACATTATAAGTTAATTAAAATCTCACAAATGTGAGATTTTTTTTACCTATTCATCCAATCCATCCAAGCATTAATCTGTGTTTTACTAATAAAAATAGCTTGTTCAGCTTCGGATTTTGGTTGAAGATGGATTTCAATTTTTTGACTTGAATATCTTATTATTTCAGTAATTGCATCAATGTGAACAATAAATTTTCGATTGATTTTGAAGAAAATAGTTTCATCCAATTTATTTATAATATCCTTTATTGTATCATCATAAATATAGGTTTGTTCATCTTTCGTTTTTATAAAAAGATGTTTTCCCGAAGCAAAAAAATAAGCAATTTCGTGTTCTTCTACCGAACGTAATTTGTTACCATTCGTTACCAAAAAACGATGCATAATCTCGGACGGTGAATTTTCTAAAACAGCTATCGATTGTAATGTTGGTGAAATATCAAAACTAGTTCGAATAGTCTTGAATTTTTGCAATGCAATATGCAACTCCTCTACTTCAAAGGGTTTCAGAATATAATCTATCGTAAAATGCTTGAAAACTTTCATCGCATATTCATCATAAGCAGTGATAAAAATAATTGGCGTTAGAATCTCAACTTCCTGAAAAATCTCGAAACTTTTCCCATCACCCAAATGAATATCCATGAAGATTAAATCAACCGAATTATCTCTAAAAAACTCCGTTGCTTGCTTTGTTGAGCGCAAAATTGTAATTGAAGAAATATCAACAATCGATTGCTCCTCTAACAGATTTTTTAGATAAGTAACCGCCAATAATTCGTCCTCTACAATTGCAATTTTCATGAATGCAAAAGTATAAAAAAACCGTCTAAATGATGAATAAAGACGGTCTAAAAATGTTATAAATGAGGATTATTGAGCTTAGCTGCTTGTGGAATTTCTATTGTATAACGAACATCATTTTCTTGTAAAATATACTCTTTACCTGAAATTTGATGTATAATTTGTTTTTGATTTGCTCGACGTAAATCGTACCAACGTTGTCCTTCTAACGCAAATTCTCTAAAACGTTCATCTAAAATAAACTTCATCAATTCAGTAGAATTCATCGCAGAAATTTCTGTTTGTAATTTTGCAAAACCAGTTGCTGTATAACGATTTTGTAAAACTGAAAATAAAGTTGCTTTTGCTTGATCTAACTTATTTAATTTCAAATATGATTCAGCTTTGATAAAATATAATTCAGCTACGCGGAAAGACGTTTTGAACTCTGAATTTCCACCTTTGATAACTTTATATTTTGATCCACTTTTCTCAAAATAAAGCGGAAAACGTAGATCATTTTCTGTATCATAACTACTTAACAGTTCTGGTGAAGCATATGACATATACTGAATTGCAGGATTCAATGTATTGTCTAAAGCTAAAATAGATTCGGCAGATGTATAATGATTTGGAACTTGTTTTGTTGTGTTCAGATTCACTAAATCACCTTTGATTTTTAATGTAGAATCAGAAAAATCAATTGCTTTTTGCCATTCATTTTTATACAAAGCGATTCTTGCTTCTAAAGCTTTTAAAGCTGCATTCGAGAATCTATAATTTAATCCAGCTAATTGCTGATTCATTTTCATCAACTTTGTCGCTTGCAATAAATCAGACTCAATATGATTATAAACTTCTTGAACAGATGATGGTTTAAGCGTTGCTTCTAAATCTACTTTTAAATTTAGAGGAACACCTTTGTCTGTACTTGCTGTTGCTGAATTATATGGTTTTCCGTATAAATTCACCAAATCAAAATACGCATACGCACGTAACGCATAAGCTTCTGCTAATAATTGATCTTTTTCAGCAGAGTTTTCCATTGTTTTTGGTCCTTCGTTGATGATTTGATTGGCATAAAAAATCACCGTATAAAAACTAACCCAAGGAAATTGAATTGATATTTGATCTGGATTTGTATCCTTCCATTGTGCAATTTCTCGGTACGAAATAAAGTCATTTGAGTATTCATTCAATGTAACCTCATCCGTACGTAAAGCTGTCAACGACTTGTGTGTTGGATATTTTGAATAAGAATTCGTTAAAACCATACGGTAATCTTCTACCGTTTTTGGAATCACTTTTCCATCTGGTTCAATATCCAAGTAATTGTCACAACTAACTGCTGTAAAGCTAACTGCAACTATGCTTAATAATAAAAATATTTTTTTCATTTGATTTAAAATTTAGAAAGAAACATTAAGTCCTACTGTTACAGATTTAGCAATTGGTTGTGCATAAATATTTCCGTAAGTTTCTGGATCAAAATAACCTTTGTATCCATTACTAAATACAAATAAATTACGTCCTTCTAAGCTAAAACGAGCGCTTTTGAAACCGACAACCTCAACATATTTGTTTGGTAAAGTATAACCAAGACGAATACTACTGATTCGCATATAACTAATTTCTTTCGCCCAAATGTCTAATAAATTGTACGCGTTTGCATTGTTTCCTGCAAACCATTTGTTCGCCATCCAACTATCGTTATCTCCTTTAATTGGACTTGTAATTCCTGGAAGTGTAGAACCTGCCTCGAAAATATCTTGCGTATAATTACGACCTGGATCCAATTCCATTCCACGATAAGAAGGTGTTTTCATCACCGTTTGTTTTAAATTGAATGCTGCAGAAATCGTTAAATCAAAATTGTGAATTTTGAAATTATTGATAATACCTCCTGTAAATTTAGGATCGCGATCTCCGATATAAGTAAATAATTTACGTTTTTCTTCGCTTGTTAATTTAGAATCCACAATTTCTCCTGGTAAAAAATCTTCGTATAAGTCATATAAAGCAAAGAATTCTTTTGCAGAAACTTTTTCATCTCCTTTCCAAAACATTGGATTTCCGTATTCGTCAAATCCAGCTGTTTTTAAAGCAAAAATTGCATTTACAGGTAAACCTTCACGAGATGGAATTAAACTATTTTCACGTTGTTGCTCTTTAAGAACTTTACTTTTGTTGTGCGCAAAATTAATTGTTGTCGACCATTTAAAGTTTTTCTTATCAATGTTGCGAGTTGTTAAAGCAATCTCGAAACCTTTGTTTGTTAATTCTCCCCAATTCACCATTGTATATTCAAAACCTGTTTCTAATGGTGTTTCGCGCATACTAATCATATCTGTTCCTTTACGATTGTAAACATCAACAGCAAGGTTGATACGATTTTTGAAAAGACCTAAATCTAACCCAACATTTGTATTCGTTGTTTTTTCCCAACGCAACAAATCATTTGGTAAATTAATCGCATTGATAATATCTTCTTTATTACCTGGTAAAATTGTTGCATCATTATATTCACCAATAAAGAAAGGTGAAGTATTACGATCAATATTTCCTTGTAAACCATAAGAAGCGCGTAAACGAAGATTCGAAATAAAATCGATGTTCTCCATAAACGATTCTTTTGAAACTAACCAAGAAGCAGAAACTGCCCAAATTGGTAAGTATTTATATTTTTTATTAACACCGAATAAATTTGTACCATCATAACGAACACTACCAAAAACTGTATATTTTCTGTCTAATGTATACGAAGCGGTTGCAAATGTAGATACATAAGCATTTTCTTCCGTTGGCATTTCTCTATACGTTTCGTAACGTTTTTCTGCTGCAAAACTTGAATTTGGGAAAACGATTGGCGTTCCTGTTTTCGTCGTTTTATTGTAACCAAAAGCACGTGTTAAAGTCGTTTCGTTTTGTGTATGACGAATTTCTGTCCCAGCCATCAAATCAATTTCGTGACGATTGTTAATCGTAGTACTATATGTTCCTTGTAACTTCCAGTTATATTGAAAAAATTCGTTATCCCAATTTTGTTTAACTCCTCCGTCAGGTAAGAAATACAAATATTGTCCAGATTTATAATAACGCGTTCCTTCTTTCATTTTACGCGTAAAATAAGTTTCTTGCTCAGCGTATTTTTCTGTTTTGTTACTATCGTACTGAATTCCGAATTGAGATGTTAATTTTAAACCTTTTGCTAATTGATAATTAAGATCAATAATACCTTTTAACGAACGGTTTTTTAATGTATAATTTGTGTTTTCTCTTTCTTCGATAAAATTGAATGGAACAGAACGATCTTCAAATCCATCAATATCGTTGTCATAACGATAAGAACCATCTGCATTGAATGGAGATAAATATGGATTCGCATTTCGTGAATAATTAATCGGATTGATAGACGCATCTGCATCTGTTACAAAAGATTTTTTATCACTTGAAGTTGCAAAAATAGAAATCCCTACATCTAATTTATCGTTAAGTTTATAATTGTTTTTTAAAGTAAGATTATAACGTTCAAAACCTGTTCCGATCGTTGTTCCTTGCTCATCATAATATCCTAATGAGAAGTAATAATCAGAACGATCATTTCCTCCTGAAATACTCAAACCGTATTGTGTATTAATTGCATTACGATACAATAATTTTCCCCAATCGATTGTGTTATTTCGTAAAGAATTAATTTGATTTTGCGTGATAAGATCTAAAGAATTAAAACCTCCATTTCGTAAAGCATTTAATTGACCATTCTTTTGCAAAATTCGCATTACTTCGCCTTTATCAGTACGATACGTTAAATCATCGCGACTAGCAAGCATTAATTCAAGATCAACTTTCTGAGAAGCATTTAGTAAATTTAAACGACCAAAATCTGGACGAGCTGTTACAAATGTATTCGCAGAAAAATTAACCGTCATAGCGCCTTTTTTACCGCGTTTTGTTGTAATCGAAATTACACCATTTGCAGCTCTTGCACCATAAATAGCTGTTGCAGCAGCATCTTTAAGGATTGTAATATCTTCTATATCGTTTGGATTTAATCCAGCGATAGAAAAGTTTTGCAATTGATCGATGTTATCTTTATCGTTAAAGTTTGGCACATCATTTCCTTCTAATGGTAAACCATCAATCACCCATAACGGATCTTGTGGACCAGAAAGAGAAGCCGTACCACGAATTCTAATTTTACTTGGTGAACCAGGCGAACCAGTTTCTGTAGAAACAGCTACACCAGCAATTTGTCCGCTTAACAATTGATCAACACTAGCAACACCAGCTTGTTGAATATCATCCATTTTTACAGTTGATACTGCCGATGTTAGTTTCCGTTTTTCAATTTTTTGATAACCTGTAACAACAACTTCTTTTAAATCATTATTTTCTGGAAGAACTTCACCTAAAGTTGATTTTAAGCTTACATGATATGTTGATAAATCTGTAGAAAGTTCAACTAATTTAGAATCGTAACCTAAATAACTAATTAATACAGATTTTGTACCTGCAGGTACTTCTAATGAAAAGAAACCATCTTCATCTGTAACAGTACCAACCGTTACACTTTCTATAATTCCTTTTTGATCTGTTTTTGTCGAAATTGATTGAGCTTCAATTTTAACAGACGCACCAGCAATTCCAACCAACGATTTTTCGTCTTGAACCGAACCTGTAATCACTCTCTTTTCTTGAGAAAACGCAATACTTGCCGCAAAAAGTGGCAAAAGAATGAGTGTCTTTTTCATTTCTATATCTTACTTTAAAGCTTCTTTAATACGAATAATTAAATCAGCATAATGCGCTTTTGTAGACGCATCTCCATTATTCTTTTTCTTGTTTAACAAAGTCAAAACACGTTGCAATTCTGCTCTTTTATAGGTTGTCACTTCCGACACTCTTTTCATAGAAGAATAGTTAATGTTACGCGCCATTTTTTCTTCGTCTAAATAATTACAGATAGTTGGTACTTGTAGGTTTTGGTCAATTGTAAGTCCTGCTACAGTTGTTTTTTCAAATAATTTGTTTGTTGAAACGATTAAGGCATCAACGTAATTTTTTTGAGTCATTTTTTCAAGAATAGTTAAGTTTGATTTTTTATCAAAAGCTGCACTTCTTACTTGATCAAATAAATTTTCAACTGTATAAATTTTTTCATTAGATTTTAATTCTTGGTGTTTCAATTCATTTTCTAACATGCGCAATAAGCGATCGTCAGTAAATAAATTATAAATCAATCCATATTGCATTTCTCTCGCTAATGTATACGGCGTTTGCTCGTAAGGTCCCATTGGCGAATTTTTGATTGCATACGTTTTATCTAAAATATCATTAAAGAATAACCATTTTGGTAATTGAATCACATTTTCGTTTAAATAATTAACTGCTTTACGTTGCATATCTGCAGGAACTGGTTCGTATGCTTTTTTATCAATTCCGAAATAAGTGTTGTTTAAATAAATCCCACCAACATTTGCTAAAACATGATTAGAATATAAATCCCACTGCCCTATTGTTTGGTAATAAAGTTTCCCTGTGTTGATATAGCTTTTTCCATCTTCGTACGTCCATTTCAAGATATTTTCTGAAACACGTTTTAGATTTTTCATTCCATATTCACTTGCCAAAACAGCATCATCACCTAAATCTTCTGATTGAGAACGCGGATCAATTGTACTTAAATAGCTTTGTTGTTCACCATAAAAATACATTGGATCATCTTCGTGCTTTTCAATCATTTTACGAAGCGATGCTTTTTCTGTTTCTTGATTTGGAAACCAACGATATCCCCATTCGATTGCATATTTATCATACAAACCGATTTTTGGCGTAATTGCTGTAACACCATCTTCTGGCTGTGCCACATAATTATAACGCGCATAATCCATAATAGACGGTGCAGTTCCACCCATTTTATCTGTAAATTCTTTCGAACGTAAAGATTCTACTGGATAAGAAAAAGAAGCGCCCATATTATGTTTCAGACCAAATGTATGTCCTACTTCATGAGAAGACACAAAACGAATTGCTTCTCCCATGTGTTCATCACTAAATTTATTTCCTCTTGCTTTTGGATCAATTGGACCTGTTTGAATACGCATCCAATCATGCAAAGAAGTCATTACATTGTGCCACCAAATAATATCCGCCTCTAAAATTTCACCACTACGCGGATCAACCACAGAAGGTCCCATTGCATTTGACTTTGGTGAAGCTGCATACGTAATTACTGAGTAACGTACATCATCAATATCAAAATCTTTGTCATCAGCAGTTGGTTCTTTTGCTATAATCGCATTTTTGAAACCAGCTTGCTCAAAAGCAACTTGCCAATCGTGTACACCAGCAATAATTTTTTGGCGCCATTGTTTTGGTGTCGAAGGATCGATGTAATAAATAATTGGTTTCTTAGGTTCTACTAATTCACCTTTTAGATATTTTTCCTTATCCTCGTCTTTTGGTTCCAAACGCCATTTTGTAATAAAGCGTTGATCTTCCATTTTGTGTTGAGCATCATTAAAAAACCAATGTTTTTCTGTGAAATATCCCACACGATTATCTGCTAACCTAGGTTGCATAGGAGTTGTCGAAAGTAAAACAATATTACTTGTAACACCTAAGGTAACAGCCAAATCTACCCCTCCTTCATTTACACTTGTCGTTAACTGAGACTTAACCACAATGTTTTCTGGAAATGTTTTCACATTTTCCACATACGATAGATTTGCCTTTACCGAACCTCCTAAACCTATGTTCGTTAATACATCATTAAAACTTTTTTGATTTCCATCAAAAATTTTGTTCACTTTAATCGCAACAGCTGTAGAATCATTATTTTGAGCTTCTATATCAAAAACCTCAATAATCGATTCTGAGAAATTATCCTTTACAGAAGCTGTGATTGCGTCATTTTTAGGTGAAGAAACTTGTGGAACAATTGTTTTGACCCACACTTTTTTAGCTACTTTATCATGATAAAAAGAAATCACTTTGTTTTCGTAATTCATTCCTTTGTTCAAGCCCGCTTCGTTAACTTCCATTGGAACTTGAGACAATTTATTCACAACCAAAAATTGGCGTCCAAATAAACTATCTGGAATTTCGAAATAGATATCAGTTTTTACTTGAATGGTATTAAACAAACCTTTCTTGTAGCTTCCTTTCTTGATTAATTCATCTATTTTTTTAACTTTCGTTACAGTAGAATCCTTTTTCTCTGTTTTATCTTTTTCAGCTTTTTTATCCTCTTTCTTTTGTCCATAAACAACAGCCGAAGACATTGCCAAACCAAGATATAGTGCTAATTTATAATTCTTTCTTTCCTTATTATGACTCATTCGAACATTAAATTATCATTAATTATGGCATAAACTTAAGCGCAGTTTTCTTATAATAATAGTTTTTTGGAGTGAGTGGTTAGTTTTTTGGAGTGAATGGATATTTTGGTTCGATATAAGGTAAAAAACAAATAAATTCTTCATTTTCTACTTTTGTTGAGAAATTATCAATTTGATAAAAATGATAGATTTTTTGTAAATAGTTTAAACCAAATTTCTCATTTTCTGTCGCTTTATTTTTTTTCTGAAAAGTATTTTTGACGATAATCAAATCAGATTTTACAACAATATTTATAGTCAAAGGTTGATCAATTGTAGCAATATTATGTTTTATTGCATTTTCTACAACAATCTGTAATGCCAAATATGGAATGTTTTTTTCTAAGCTTTTCGAATCTTCGATTTGTAAATCAAAAATCAATTCTTCCGAAAATCTACTTTTATGCAAATCCATGTATTGTGCAATAAAATCTAATTCCTTTTTTACAAGCACTATATTTTCCTTTGGCGGAACAATAAGATATCGGTAAATTTTAGAAAGATTCATCGTGAATTTCTGCGCATTCTCTTTGTTCAAACCAATTAACATATAAAGTGAATTCAACGAATTGAATAAAAAATGTGGATTAATCTGATTCTTTAATTGTTGTAATTGCGTTAGAGTATTCGCATTTTTAATCTTTTCATTTTCAATTGATAACCTATTTTTTTCTTCGATTACAAACGCTTTTTCCTTGTATGTTTTAGATGTTATTTTATTGAATAACAAAAAGATAATGATAATTAAAAAAACAGTTCCCAAGAAAATAAAACCTACATAAAATTTAGTTCGTTCTACATTTTCATCAATGATATAACTCAAATGATTCACGACAATATATCCATCAAAATTCTTGGTGTGTAAAGGTTTTATAAAACGTTTGATATCCGTATCTTTTATAAACTCGGACGAAGCATCATTCAACGTATATAAATCTTGCGAAAAATTAGAATTAATTGTGCTCGTTATCGTATCGCTTGGCTGAATATCTGTAAAATCGAAAACATTTTTCCCAATAAATTTTTCATTAGGATGCGTAATACAAATTCCATCTTTATTGAAAACATACATATAATTGGACGAAGTTGCATCTACTGTCGTAAAAAAATTATACAAATCAAACAGATTAATCGTCGAACCGTAATACATATTTTGTCCATTAGACAACTTGATAGAATCGTAATTTACCCAATACAATGTATCCTTATAATCCAACAAAAAATTATCAATCTGTTGATTTTTTGTAGTATATATCGATTGAAATTCTTTAATATTTGGTTGATTGATAGCTTTTGAAAGGGTTGATTCATCAGGAAAATGATTTGTTTCTAAAGAATGAATAGAAAACCAATCATGGCGAATTAACTTTCGATTTGAATTTAATTCATTCAAAACCAAAAAATGATCTGCTACATTTTTTTCACTTGTCTTTTTAACAACTTTTTTTAAAACTTCTTGATATTCTTCGATGTTTTTAAACTCAAATTCAACTGCTTCATATTTCCTCAAAAAACTTTTTTTGACAAACTCATCATTATTTTTTTGACTTTCTTTATTAATTAAAAAACTCAATATAACAAGAGCAAAAACAGCAATAACACTTACAATAAGCGCTATAACATAAATGGATTTATTAGATAAATGGACTCGAAATCGAAAAGACAAACTATTTTTTTTGCAAAACTAAGGGAAGCTTTTTAATCAAAAAAATAAGAGAACATTTATCATAAAATGATAATTTTCAAATATTTGACAATATTATATAAACTAAAATCTCCCAAAAGGGAGATTTTTTTATCTTTTTAATCTTATAAGCGTCATTTAGAACTTAACATTAAAACAATTCGATTAAAGCTTGACGAATCGTATCATAAATATAATTTAGATCATCAGTCGAAATACAATAAGGAGGAACTAAATAAATAATATTCCCTAAAGGACGCAATAATATACCTTTCTCTAAAAAGTAAGGATATAGCTTTTCGTGTATATCACTAAAATAAGATGTTTCTTCATTTGTATTCCATTCCAACGCCAAAATAGTGCCGCATTGTCTTATCACTTTTACTTTAGGATGATCTTGAATAGACACAACAAAATGTTGATGTTGATGTACAATATTTGCTATTTGCTGTTGTATAGAAGTCTGTAATAACAAATCAAGACTTGCTAACGCAGCGGTACACGCTAATGGACTTGCCGTAAAAGAATGCCCGTGAAATAACGTCTTATTCAAATCATCAGCATAAAAGGCTTGGTAAATTCTATCTGTACAAGTTGTAACGCCCAAAGGCAAAGTACCACCTGTTAAACCTTTCGAAAAACACATAATATCTGGAACTTCTGTCAAATGATTTGCTGCAAATAATTTACCTGTACGACCAAATCCTACAAAAATCTCATCTTGAATCATTAAAATATGATATGCTCTACAGCAACTCATCAATTGATCTAAATATTCAGCCTCATGCATCAACATCCCCGAAGCTCCTTGAACCAAAGGTTCGTAAATAAAACACGCTACTTTAGTTGCAACTTCTTTTATTTGCGATTTAATCGCTTCTATATTTTCTGCATTCGGCGTATCAATAAATATAACATCAAAAAGCTTTTCACTAAAAGGTTCTGTCCAAATTCCTCTTCCACTTACAGACATCGCGCCAAAAGTATCACCATGATAGGCATTTTTGAACGCTAAAATCACAGGTCTATCTTCTTTTTTATTGAAATGATATTGTAAACACATTTTTAATGCTACCTCAATCGCTGTTGATCCATTGTCGCTATAAAATGCTTTCTTTTGATTTTGAGGTAAAAGAGCCAACAAACGTTCAGACAATTCAATTGCAGGTCGATGCGTAAATCCTGCAAAAATAACATGTTCCAAAGTTGTTAGCTGTTCGTGCATTTTTTGTGCAATATACGGATGCGCATGTCCATGCAGCGTTACCCACCACGATGAAACAGCGTCAATATATTGTTTGTTATTTTCATCGTAAATATAACTTCCTTCTCCTCTTACAATTGGAATAATATTATTGGCTTTTTTCATCTGCGTATAAGGATGCCAATTCACCAACTGATCGCGTTCTTTTAATGTGTACATGTCTGAGTTGTTTCTTGTTTAACCATTGGTATTAAACCTAAATTTTCAAACATTTTCATATCCTCTGTTACCCCAGGATTAGGCGTCACCAATAAAGTTTCACGCTCTCCTGTAAAAATCGAATTCGCTCCAGCCATAAAACACCAAGCTTGTTCAACTTCCGTCATTTCTATTCGACCAGCACTTAACCGAACAATCGAAGAAGGCATCACAATACGAGCTGTAGCAATCATACGAACCATATCCCAAATATCTACTTTCGGATTATTTTCTAAAGGTGTTCCTTTTACTCTTGCTAAAGCATTTACAGGTACAGATTCTGGATGTTTTAGCATTGTTGCCAAAGTTAATAGCATAGAAATTCGATCTTGATGCGTTTCTCCTAAGCCAATAATTCCACCCGAACAAACTGTAATCCCAGCCTTTCGCACATTTTGTATCGTATTGACTCGATTATCAAATTTACGTGTAGAAATAATCTCATCATAATAAGCTTCGGAAGTATCTAAATTATGATTATAAGCGTGTAAACCTGCTTCTTGCAAACGAATTGCCTGCTCTTCTGTCAACATTCCTAATGTACAACACACTTCTAATCCCAACTCATTTACACCTTTCACCATTTCGATTATTCGATCAAAATCTCGATTATTTCGTACTTCTCTCCAAGCAGCTGCCATGCAAAAACGTGATGAGCCAGCTTCTTTTGCTTTCTTTGCATGTGCTAATACTGTTGCTGTTGGTAACAAAGCTTCTACTTTAATATCGGTATGGTAGCGCGCTGCTTGTCCGCAATATGAGCAATCCTCGGGACAACCACCTGTTTTTACAGATAACAAGGTGCATACTTGTACTTCTCTTGCGTTGTGCCATTCTCGATGTTTTTTGGATGCGTGATATACTAAATCTAATAATGGTTGATGATAGATTTTTTCGATTTCTTCTTTCGTCCAATCATGGCGTGTTTCGTTTGATACTTTCATTGTATTTAAATATTAAATTGATACTTAATTGTTTTTTGCTATATTTCTCACTTCGCTTGAGTTTATTGAATTGAGTTTTGGTATAATGATGATAGAAATATCCGGACTACTAGGAGATTAAACTGCTGAATAAGATCAATCATAAAATCTTCTTCATTAATAGGAACAAATAATCCGCCTGCTCCTTCAACAATAAGAGAATTGGTTGTTTTGGGAAGTTCAAAATCATTTAGATTGATTTCAATATCTTCTTCTTTTGCAGATTGATGTAGCGAAGCGGCTTTTTGCAAACAATAACGTTCTTGATGAATTTTCAGTTCTAGAGAAGTTAACGATTTTGCCAACAAACTATCTGATGAATCTAAATCTCCCAATTGTATTGGTTTGCAATAATCAGCTTGTAAAACTTCAGTTAAAATTGCTGAAACAATCGTTTTCCCAGCTCCTGTCCCAATTCCTGTAACAAATAATTGTTTAGACATTTTCTTTTATCTTTTCCATTAATTGATTAATTTCTTCTTGTGTGTTAAAAGCATGCAAACAGATTCTTAAGCGCTCTTCTCCTTCTCCTACTGTAGGTTGAAAACCGCAAAAGTGTTTATTTCCACCAACTCCAATTGATTTTTGATTTTGGTTAATTGGTTTGTAGACTCAAACTTTAGAATTTGAATTGGACTATTTTTATTCGAAAAACTCGTTAAGCCACTATTTGTAAAATGTGAAATATTATATTGTAAACTTTCTTGAAGCGATTTATTTTCTTTGATAAACTGATAACCTTTTCGTAAACCTGTCACATGAAAATCAGCAATAGCTGTGGTGTAAATAAAAGTTGAAGCATAATTAATGAGATAATCAATCACTAACTTATTAGCTAAAATCTCGGCACTGCTCATTCCCATCGCTTTTCCATAAGTTACAACCGTTGCAAACACTTTGCGTTGTAAACCCAATTGATGAACCAATCCGTAATTAAAAACACCAAAAGCATGAGCTTCATCTACCACTAATGCTGCATTGTATTTATTGGCTAATTCAACCAGTTCAATTAATGGAGCACAATCACCATCCATCGAATACAAACTTTCTACCGCGATAAAACAACACTCTTCTACTCTTTGCAATAGTTCTTCTAAATGATTTAAATCGTTATGTTTAAACTTTATTTTTTTTGCGTTAGATAATTTAATCCCATCATGAACTGATCGATGTATATTTTCATCAACTAAAGCAATATCATGTTGAGTTAAAAGCGCAGAGAAAAGTGCCAAATTAGCATTATATCCAGATGAAAAAAGTGTTGCAGCTTCTACTTTATGTTCTTTCACAATCATCTCTTCCGTTTCACTTAGATAATCAGAATTCCCACTAATCAAACGTGCTCCAGTAGAACCATAAAGTAAAGATGGTTGCACTATAAACTCATTTAAAATCTGCTGATGTAAGATTTCATTTTTAGCTAATTCCAAATAATCATTACTATAAAAATCAATTCCAGAAGAACGAACTTTTAATTCCTTTTTGTTCCTTTTTGTTCTTTTTCGAATAGAGATAGTTGCAATGGAATAAAAAATTTCGATATTATTCAGTTCATTTTCAATTGCAGAAATCCAATTCATAAATAACACTTCTTCTAGTTGTATCACTTGATTTAAATAGATTTACCATTCAGTATGAAATTTTTTTAATTGTGAAATCATTTCTTCAAGATGACCTTCTTCTTAGACAATAATAGATTTCACCATCACTTTTTGTTGATGCGCCGTCAAAATATCTTGATATATTGGATACAATTCATCTGCCCTCACTTCTATAGCGTAAGTCACAAACAAATAAGCTGCGTATTTTAAATCTTCCCCATCAAGATTAAATTCTTTCTTCAACAAACGACAAACCTGAATATCTAATTGATGTAAATAATACATTGTTGCTTTTGGTGCTAAAAGATAAATAGGCTCATAATTGACACAAGCATCTGGAATTAATTTTATAATTTGCTTTTTCAAATAATAAGCATGGCGATGTTCCTCAGCTGCATGTTTCAATTGGATAAGATTCACAAAAGTTTTGTGCTCACATGCCGAAATCTTTCGTGCTCCTGCATTTTCCATAAACGAAAGTGTATTAAGCCACTTTACATGTAATTTTGGTTCTAAAACAATATGATTTAATAATTTTTTCAATTGATTTTATTTTTGACCAAAATTATAAGTCCAACGGATTGTATATACATTCCACTTTTATAATAAATGATAGTCCGGATATATTAAACCCATTCTAAAATCTCTGAAAAAGGTTGTAGAATCATCACTATAAAGAAGTTGAATAATGAAAACTATTATTACAGAAAAATTCATTATTCATGTATTAATTCTATCTTTTACGATTAGATTTTTCTAAATAGCTACTTTAATCTTATTTTTGCAAAAATTTTTAAATTGAGTACTCGAGAAAATTGGATAAGTTGCAAGAATTGTAATGGACTTGGAAAAAAAAGTCAAGGAGTTTCGAAAAGGAAACTATCGCGTTATGAATCAGCTGTTGCTCAATCTAAAAAGAATGAAAATTTTATTACTCCAAATAAACCAAAAAGTTCGATGCAGATCTGTACTGTCTGCTCAGGAACCGGTTTGACAACTACAAATGAACATCCATCACCCAACGAAAAAAAATATCCTCATGTTGCAATTGTCGGAGCTGGAATTGGTGGAATTGCATTAGCATTAGCGTGTTTACATCGTCAAATTCCTTTTACACTTTTTGAACGTGATCGAGCTTTCAACGATCGTTCCCAAGGTTATGGACTAACGTTACAGCAAGCTAGTAAAGAATTAAAAAAATTTGGAATCCAAACTTTAGAGGAAGGAATCGTTTCTACATTGCATTTAGCACATACTATAGAAGGAAATGTGATTGGCGAATGGGGAATAAGAAAATTGCAAGATAAAGAAGCGATTGAAGCTAAAAACAAAAATAAACATACCAATATTCACATTGCGAGACAATCTTTACGCTTAGCTTTTTTAAATCAATTAGGTGGCAATAATCAAGTTTTATGGAATCATCAATTAGTCGATTTTAATGTTGATGATAAAATAGAATTAACGTTTGATGTTGATGGAATTCAAAAACACTTTAAAGCTGATTTACTTGTTGGTGCTGATGGCATACGAAGTATAGTTCGTCGATTGATTATAAATGAGGAAAATACTCCATTACGTTATTTGGGGTGTATTGTTATTTTAGGTATTTGTAAACTGGATGCTTTAACTAATTTAGAAAATCATTTGTTGGATGGAGCAACGGTATTTCAAACAGCAAATGGAACTGAACGAATGTATATGATGCCTTATGACAAAGATTCGGTTATGTGGCAATTTAGTTTTCCAATGTTAGAAAATGAAGCGATAGCTTTGAGTAAAAAAGGTTCAGAGGCTTTAAAAATAGAAGTTGCTAAAAGAACGCATTGGCACTCTCCTATTCCTGAAATTATTGCAGCTACAGAACCCAAACAAATCACTGGATACCCCGTTTATGATCGAGATTTATTAATGTCAAATTTACTAGAAAATGCTGGCTCTGTCACTTTAATTGGCGATGCAGCTCATCCTATGAGTCCTTTTAAAGGACAAGGTGCAAATCAAGCTTTATTAGATGCTTTATTGTTAGCACAAAAAATAACATCAGCTTATAATAATATTCAAAATAAACAGATTAATTTACGTGAAGAAGTTTTACAACAATATGAAAAAGAGATGATGGAACGAAGTAGCGTTAAAGTGAAAAAGTCAGCAGATGCCGCAAAATTTTTACATTCAGATATTGTACTTCAAGAAGGTAACGTAACGTTTGGTTCTAAGTGGTCTTCTACTTTATAATTAATTATTCTAGATTTACTCATTCATAATCAATAAAAAAGGAGTTTTTACCTTTTGATAAAAACTCCTTTATATAAAACAACTACACAAATTATTTCAGGAATTTCTGTTGATATTCTTTTCTATATGCATAATAAAATACAACTGGAAGAATTGTAAAGGATAAGATTAAACAAATAATTAATCCTCCTACAATCATAATTGCCAAAGGCTTTTGAATTTCTGATCCCATTCCGGTAGAAAGTGCTGCTGGTAATAATCCCATCGATCCCATAAGCGCAATCATCACAACAGGGCGTATTCTACTTTTAACACCATTGACTATTGCTTCTTTTAATTGCATTTTATGCTTTAAATTATCTCGAATAACACCAATTAGAACAATTCCATCAATCGTTGCTACTCCAAAAAGAATAATAAAACCTATTCCCGCAGATATACCAAAAATGGTTCCTGTTACCCAAAGCGAAATAAATCCTCCAATAAAAGCAAAAGGCAGTGTTAATGCAGCTATCGCTGTGTCTTTTACATTTCCGAAATTGGTATACAATAATAATAAAATCAAAACTAACGAAATCGGAACGACCATTGCTAATTGTTTTGCTGCACGCTCTTTACTTTCGAATTCACCAGCCCATTCCATGTAATTTTCTTTCGGTAATTTAACTTCTTTCGCCACTACTTTCTTCGCTTCATCGATTGTACTTCCTAAATCACGACCTTCTATACTGAATCCTACACCGATATATCGACTATTTCCTTCTCGATAAATAAAAGCAGGTCCTGTTTGATAACCAATTGTAGCTATTTCCTGCAAAGGAACATTGTTCCCATTACTTGTTGGAATCAAAATATTTCCAATTTTCTCAGGAGTATCTCTATAAGCTTCCTGAAAACGAAGAATAACATCAAACTGTCGATCATTTTCATAAAACTTAGTAGCTGCTTGTCCACCAATTGTCATTTCAATTACTGCCTGAACATCCGCTGTACTAATACCATATTTCGCCATTTTTGAATCACTCAATTCTATTCTAAGTTCAGGTAAACCAATATTTTTATAAACATTGATATCCGTTATTCCATTTACTTTTTCGATAGAAGTAGCGACCTTGTTTGCATATTTTTCTAAATCATACAAATCATCACCAAAAATCTTAATAACTAATGAACTTTTTACACCAGCTACATATTCTTCGACATTATCTTGAATGGGTTGCGAAAATCCAAATACAATTCCTGGATAATGATTTAGTTTATCTCGCATCTCTTGAATAATCTCTTCTTTTGAAATCTTGCGCTTCCAATCTTTTTCATCTTTTAATTGAACATTAAACTCAATATTAAAGAATCCTGTTGGATCTGTTCCATCATTTGGACGACCTGTTTGTGTTAAAATAAAATCAATTTCATCACAATCTTTCTGCATCAACTCTTTCATCTCTTTTGTTAATCGAGTTGATTCTTGTAAATTGACACTATTTGGTAAAGTTGCACGAATGTAAATTGCTCCTTCATTCAGTTTTGGAAGAAATTCTGATCCATAATGCGAGAACTTAAACAAACAAAGAGCTAAAATTCCTAAAAAGATTCCTATTGTTGCCTTTTTATAACGAAATGCAGTTTCATATAATCCAAAAATAGTTTTCTGAAAAAATCGAGTAATAAAGTTCTCTTTCTCCTCCATATTTTTCTTAAAAAGCAACTTACACATTGCAGGAACATAAGTTAGACTTAATATTAAAGATCCTAATAATGCGTATCCTAATGTAAATGCTAAAGGAGAGAACATTTTACCTTCCACTTTTTGGAATGAAAATATCGGTAATAAAGCAACAATAAGAATAAGTAAGGCAAAGAAAATATAAGAAGCTACACTTCCTGCACTTTTCTTTATAACACCCATTTTACTCATTTTTGCGAAACGTTCTGCTCCTACTTTATGTTGCATTGTAGCTAAAGCAACAAAAACTGTTTCTACAATTACCAAAGTTCCTTCTAACAACAATCCAAAATCCAGTGACCCCATTGAAATTAAATTCGCTGGTAATCCTTGTATTTTCAACATGATAATTGCGAACAAAAATGAAAGCGGAATAACCGAAGCTACAATAAATGTTGATTTCCAATTATATAAAAAAACAAAAACAATTAATGATACCAATAAAATACCTTCAATAATATTTTTAGAAACCGTATGTACTGTATTATCCACCAATTTGGTACGATCTACAACTGTTTCAATTTTCACATTATCTGGTAAAGTTCTTGTATTCAATTCTTCAATCTTCGCTTTCAGATTTTCAATGACTTCGGATGGATTTTCACCACGCAACATCACAACAATTCCTTCTACCATATCATCATGCTTATTGTAACCAACTTGCCCCAAACGTGGTTTATTCGAAATGACAACATCTGCCACATTTTTGATCAAAATTGGTGTAGAACCATTTAGAGCGACAGTAATATTTCCGATATCCTCTATCTTATCTAGTAAACCAACACCACGAACTACATAAGCTTGATCTCCTTGCTGAATCACATCTCCACCAACATTTATATTTGATTTAGAAACTGCTTCATAAACATCTAAAGGCGATAAATTATAATTCTTTAATTCTGTTGGATTAATTTTAATTTCATACGTTTTTTCTTCTCCACCAAAACTTACAACATCTGCAACTCCTGATACAGAAAGCAATTCACGTTCTGTTACCCAATCTTGTATCGCGGTAACTTCCTTGATCGGTAAATCACTTTTGATCACATAACGAAAAATCTCTCCTGTAGCACCAGAAGGCGGTTCAATATCTGCATCAGCTCCTTCTGGTAAATCAACTCCACTCAATTTATTCGATACATATTGTTGTGCATAAAAATCATCTACTCCATCTTCAAACTGAACCGTTACAACAGATAATCCGAAAAGAGAAATTGAACGAATATTAGATTTATGCGGAATACTATTCATTACTTTTGAAACTGGTAGAGTCACCAATTTTTCCATTTCCTCAGCACTTCTTCCTGGCCATTGTGTTATAATACGAGCTCTAGTATTTGTTACATCCGGAAATGCCTCTATTGGTGTATGTTTTAAAGAAAATATACCTGCAAAGAGTAATGCAAATACAGCAAATAAAACAAAGGTTGTATTTCGTAACGAAAAAGTTACGACTGATTGTACTAACTTTTTCATTTATTATTTATTTAATTCCTCAAATATCATTAGAGCGTTTCGAGAAATAACTTTCTCATTTGGAGCAAACTTTTCGCTAACAAATGTGAATTCTTCATTCTGACCAATCGTCGTAATTTTTCGAATATCCATTGTACAATCATTTTTATATACCACCACATATTCCTTGTTGTTCTCAAAAACTTTGGCTTTGTTTGGTATCGCAAATGCATTTCCTACAATATTTTGTTTATCGATAATAATATCTGCACTCAAACCTGGCATCAAGTTCAAATCTTGATTTTCTAACACAACACGCGCTTTCAAAACGTGTTCATTTTCATCAAACACATTGTATATTTTATCAATTTTTCCAACATAAATTCGATCAGGATACGCCATAGATTTCACTTTTACAGCATCTCCTTTTTTTACATATTGCAGATTATTGGCGTAAATATTTACCATTACCCAAACTTGTTTCAAATTAGAAATAGAAAATAAATTATCTTCTGAATCTGAAATAATAGATTGACCAACGCTCATGTTTTTCTGAACGATATAACCATTTTTAGGTGATAAAATCTGGAATTGACCATTGCCAACCGCACGATACATTCTCAAGGTTGCATTGATTTTATCAATTTCAATTTGCGTTGATTGTAATTCGTGTTCTGCCTCTGTAACTTCGGGTTGAGAAGCCATTCCATCATTCAACAATTCTTTTTTCGACTTGATTTGTTTTCGAATCAAATCCATTTGATTTTGATGATAACGCTTTTGCTGTACCAAATCCAACACTTCGTTCGATTTTACAACTGCCAAAACTTGACCTTGACGCACATAATCACCTAATTCAAAATTCACTTTATCTACCACTCCTTGCAGCAAACTTTTAAAACCAACCAAGTCATTTTCGTTGTATTCAATTTTTCCTGACAAGGTTAATTGTTCGTGAATCGGCTGCTCTAAAACAGCTACAATTTCAGTTGACTTTTTCAATTGTTCGTTCAAACAAAATTTGTCTTCTTTTACCGCTTCTTTCGGGGCTTCTTGCTTGTTACAACTACTTAAAACCAAAGTAAAAGCAGCTAAAAAATAAAAACTTTTTTTCATCATTTTATAAATCTTGTCCAACGATATAATTTAGTTCTTCGAATGTGTTTTGATAATTTTCCAATAAATCCAAATAAGCTTTTTGAGATTCGCGATAAGCCTGCGTAAAATCAATAAATTCTAATAAAGTGATTTGTTTATTTTGGAGATGTTTTTTGTAATTGTCAATCATGGTTAGTTGCTCTTGATTGTTCAATTTTTTCCACTGAATAAGAGCTTTATCCAATTGACTAATTTGATTTTGAAGTCGATCGATCGAAATATCTAACTCAGAATGTAGCGCATTTTTCGTAATTTGTTGTTGATTCAGTACAATTTCTGAAGCTTTGATGTTTCCTTTATTCGTATTGAAAATCGGTAAATCAATGCTTACACCTACACCTACAAAATCGCGCATAATATTTCCACCACGATCATAATTTACCTGAAAAGCCAAATCTGGTGTACGTTGCGCTTTTTCTAAAATCAATTGTTTTTCAGCTAAATTGATTTCATTTTCTTGTTTTTTTAACGCTATATTTTGCTCTTTTGCTAATTGTTTAGCATTGAATGGGATTGATTTGGAATGAGAATTGAATCTTGAAAAATCGATTTCATTTACATTTAAATCTGAGTTTTGCGTTAACAATCGAAGTTTATTAATGTATTCAATTTCTTGATTTTCTAGCTCAATTTGATCTTTTTGTAAACCGATTAATTCTGTTTGAAGTCTGTAAAAATCTGCTTTCGGAACATTTTTTAAATCTGCTTGTCGCTGATATTGCGTCATCATCTGTTCAAATAAATCAATACTATTTTGCAATTCTTTCTTTTCAGATTGAATACGCGCCAACGAAAAATATGTTTGTCTCAATTCTTTTTTCAGCTCACGCAACAATTCCTCATACTCAAAAAGTGCCGAATTCTTTTCTAATTCTTTAATCGCAACACGCTTTTTTCGTTTACCTGCCGTTTCAATTAATTGCTCTAATTCGACAGAAATTTGTTGATTTTTCCCGTATTTACCGAATAAATAAGGCTGTTCTTCTACATTATAAGTTTTCCAAAGATTAACCTCAGAAATACTCAACGTTGGATTTTGCCATAATTTCTCCTGAATAATTTCAGCATCAATTCTGTCAACATTGAATTTATTCGCAATGAGTGCATAATTTTTTTGTAAAAACGCGGCTTCTAGATTGTCCAACGTTACGTTTTGCGCCTGTGTTTGCATCGCAAAAATAATTGGAATTGCAGTATAATAGATCTTCTTCACTTCTACTCTTTTTGAAAATTCAAAAGTAAAAGTGTAAGATTAAGGCGAGTTTTAAGTTAGATTAAAAGTAGATTAGAAAATGAGTTTAACAATCGTTCCTTTAGGTTTATTTGGAACAATTTCGATATCAATTTGATGAAGTGTAAAAATAATATTCGCCATCGAAAGTCCAATACCTTTTCCTTGAAAATCTTGCGTGTTTTTTCCTCGAAAAAAGTTTTGTTTAATTTGTTTGATATCGGTTTCTAAAATACCAATTCCCAAATCGGAAATATGAATTTGTAAACGATGATTGATTTCCAAAAACTGTACTAAAATCGGTTGATTGTTCGAATATTTTATCGCGTTACTTACTAAATTATTCAAAGCTACTTCTAATAATTTTTCGTTTCCTTGAATGGTTAACAATTGATTATTTTCGACTTGTAAATCCACATTTATACGTGCTTGATGATACAAAATAGCATTTTCAATCACTTGCCAAACTACCTCATCAATTCGAATTTGACTAAATTCAAAACTCGTTTTTGCACCCGAAAGCAACATCATTTGATCTAACGTTTCTTGCAAATCATTCGTATATTGTTTCAATTGCACAATCACGTTTTCATATTCTTCGAGCGTTCTTTTTTTATGATTAGTTACCTCTAAAGTCCCTAATAATGCTGTAATTGGAGTTCGTAATTCGTGCGAAACATAATCGATAAAATTCTTTTGTACATTAAAAGTTTGCGCTATTCGATCAATAAAATGATTGTAGGTTTTGATTAAATCTTCAATCTCCGCATACGATTTATTGAGCTTTAAAGGTTCAGTAAAATTCTTTGCATCACGCTCTTTTATTTGCTCAATAATTTTTGTAATCGGTTCATAAGCAATTACTCCTAAAAAATTAGAAAATAGATAAATAAAAATCAACCCAACCAATGAAACCGAAATCAAAATTTGAAGTAACGATTGCATTTGTTCGTTAAATTCTTGTTTAGATTCACGCGTGATTACAACAAAATCACCTTCATTATCACGATAAAAAATTCCGTTATAAAAGAAATCTTTACTTGTAAAAAAATCTGATTTATTGGCACGAATATTTTCTATAAAATTGGTTGAAATATCTTTATTAGACGACATATTTCCATTGTATTTTTTGTTGTTATGATCAACAATTAAAATATTTTTTCGGGAAATCGTCTTCTCTAATTGATTTTTGATATTATTATGTTCTAAAACAGGTAATTCGTCCTTTTCTAAATAATAAATAGAAGCCAAAAGTGTCTTATTCTGCAATGATTTGATCTCTTTTTTCTCCATTTCGGTATAAAAAGAAAAATAAATAATTGTAGAAACAATCAAAATAATGATACTAAAAATAATGACTGAATAAAGCGCTAATCGATGTTTTAACTTCATAATTTAAGCTTTAAACATATAACCAACGCCTTTTACTGTATGAATATATTTCATACCATTTTTCTCTATTTTATTACGCAAATACGAAATGTAAACATCCACAACATTGGTGTGATTATCGAATGTTATTCCCCAAACAGCATTTAAAATTTGGATACGAGTAACGGTTTTATCTATATTTTCGATTAAATAATTCAACAACTTAAATTCACGAGGAGAAAGCTCTGTTTCTTCTTGATTGACAAAAACTTTGTATTGATCCAAATCGATTTCTAAGTCATCAAAAATCAATTTATTTTCAGGAATTTCTTGTGAACGAAACTGATTACGACGCGTTAAAGCTTTGATTCGCGATAATAATTCGTCGAAATGAAATGGTTTTGTAATGTAATCATCTGCACCATAGTCCAAAGCCGAAACTTTATCTTGAACTGTATTTAATGCACTTAACATCAAAATTGGAGTGAATATTTTTTTGTAACGAAGTGTCTGTACAAGCTGAATTCCATCCATTTTTGGTAACATAATGTCACAAATAATCAAATCAAACTGAATCGTAAGAAATTCATCTAAAACAGTTTCCGCATCTTTACAAAGCGTAACCAAATGTCCATTTTCTTCTAATCCTTTGATTAAAAAATCGCTAATTCGCTTATCATCTTCGATTACTAAAATTTGCATATACTTTCCATTTTTCCAAAATTAATGAAATTGATCAAGATGAGATGAATATAGCAAATTTTCTAATTGGATTTTAATTTAAAAAGAACAAAATTCAATAAAAAACGAGCAATAAATTGCTCGTTTTTTATATTCAATAATTCGAAGTCTAATCTCCTTCTCCACTATTTTTCATCGCAGTCAAAAGATTATATGCTCCTTTCGAAACATAGACTTTTCCTGAATTTTGAGGAGATTTTATTTCAATCATTTTATTCGCAGAACCTCCTATTTCTACAAGAACTAATCGAAACTGATTTTTAGTTTGTCTTTCGAACACATAGTCTTTTCCTTCAAACTGAATTACAGCTTCTTCTGGTAAAACATTCGCGTCAAGCGAATTCACTTGCAATTCGATATTGAAATACATATTCGCTGTTAATCGCGTACCATTCGCATTCGTAATTCGTGCAAAAACATCAACCGTTCCATCTTCATTCACTTGATTTGAAATTGAGGTGATTTGCGCATCTAACTTTTGATCTGGTTTTGCATTGGTATAAGCTTTCAAAAATTGACCAATCTGAATGTTACTCAGATCCTTTTCAAATACTTTTACATTCAACAAAGAACGATCTGGATTAATAATTTCTAACATCGCATCTGCTGGCGAAATATATTGTCCTGTATTCGCAAAAACCTGACTCACCATTCCGCTAATCGGTGCATAAACATTGATGGTACGTCGGATATTACTCAACGAAACTGAGGAAGGATTGATATTCATTAATCTTAGTTTCTGTTCCAAGGAACTTTTCTTTACCATCAACGATTGACGTGTTGCTTTCGCTTGTTGCATCACTTTGTCACTTGCTGCTTGCTCTGCATTCAAATCCTTTTGACGAACATAATCTGCACTAGCCTGCTCTAACAAAGCTTTTGTTGTGAGATAATCTTCTTGCATTTGGATATACTGCGGATCTTCTAAAACCACCAAAACTTGTCCTTTATTGACATAATTTCCTGGAATTAGTGCAATTCGTTTCACATAACCACCAAAGGCATTGGTGATAGAAATAGTATTTTCTGGGGTTACTGCCGTCTTTGCATTTAGCCGAATAGTTGTAGGTAAATTCTGATGACGTAAAGAGGTTGTATCAATTTCAAAATTCTTTAATTGAGCATCTGTCAACTTTAAAATTGAAGTAGAAATAGTTGCTTTTTGCTCTACTTCAGGTTTTGTTTCTTCTTTGTTACAACTCATCACAACAAAAGATGTACAAAGCATTAAGATATATTTTTTCATATTATTGTGCAGTATAAAAAGTCATTGCGGCATAAGCCTGATTACGTAGATTCTTTGCTTCTAGAAACTTTGTTTTCACTTCGATGATTTGATTATTCAGAATCACCCAATCCAAAAAATTAATCTCTCCTTCTAGTAATTGACGATTAATTGTTTTTTGTAAATCATTCGCAGCAGGAAGTTGAGTTTGCTCAAAATCTCCTACTATTTCTTCGTAAGAGTTTACTTTATTTTTTAAAACATCAAAATCTTGTTGCAACTTCGATTGTTGTAAAGTATACGCTTGTTTTGCAAGATCAGTTTTAACTTTTGAGGCTTCAATTGACGAATTAATTCCTCTATTAAATAAAGGTAAGCCAACTCCTACTTGAAAAGAATTGTATCGATTTTGATCCAAATCAGAAAAGCTTTGATTTGAATATCCAACTGTTAAAACTGGAATTTTCTTTGATTTTTCTATTTCAGTTTCTAAAGTAGAAGTCTGAATATTTTCTTCAGCTAATTTTAACATTGGGTGTGTACCTGAAACAGATAATCCTGCAATTTCATTCCAATTTACACCATCTTTTGTTGGATAAATTTTGAATGATGAATTGGTTAAAAATTGAATTTGTCTTGATTCATTTTCTAATTCATTCTCAACTAATCTCAATTGATTTTGAATCGATTTCAATTGAATAATAGCTGTAGAAACCTCACTTCGGTTTGATTCACCTTTCTTCAAACGTAAATTTGCTTTCTTCAAAAACTCTTGGTAAATCAATTCATTTTCTTTCAATAAATCTTGTTGATATTCTGTATTTTGCATATTGACATACAGATTAGCTAATCGTTGTTTAATTTCAACTTTCGTCAATTGTTCATTTGCTTTAGAAGTACTGATCATTTGTTCGTTCAAAGCTTTTTGACGTTTAAAAACCACAGGAAATTGAAACGATTGCGAAATAGTAAACTTGTTATCAAATTCACCTGAATTCACTTGTCCAAATTCCGCAGCTATATCTAAAGGTGAAAGCGAACGATTGGCAAACACATTTTTCTCGTGATAAACAGTAGTCAATTCTGCTTGTTTAATTTCGAGGTTATTCGCGTCAGCTAACTTGACAACTTCATCAAAACTCATACGTTCTTGCGCATTAGCAGTTGTTCCAAACAAAGCTAGAACTAATAAAATAGCTGTAGGAATTGATTTATGACGAGTTGATTTCTTTTTAAAATGAATATTTTCGAACATAACATATAAAATTGGTAAAACAAATAAAGTAAGGAAAGTCGCGCCCATTAATCCTCCAATAACAACAGTTGCTAATGGACGTTGAACTTCTGCGCCCGAACCATTACTAAGAGCCATTGGTAAGAAACCTAAAGAGGCTACGGCAGCTGTCATTAGAACGGGACGAAGACGAGTTCGTGTTCCCATAATAACAATTCGAGTTGTATTTTTAATTCCGTTATCACGTAGACGATTGTATTCTGATATTAATACAATTCCGTTTAGAACGGCAATTCCAAAAAGTGCGATAAATCCAACTCCAGCACTAATACTAAAAGGCATATCTCGCGCAGCTAAGAATAGTATTCCACCGATTGAAGAAAGCGGAATGGCTGTATAAATTAATAAACTTTCTTTGATTGATTTGAATGCAAAAAATAACAAGACAAAAATCAAAACCAAGGCGACTGGAACAGCGATACCTAAACGAGCTTTAGCATGATTCAAATTTTCGAAAGCTCCACCATAGGTTGTATAATAACCTGTAGGAAGTTTTATTTGAGCATCAACTTTTTGTTGTAATTCTTGTACAACACTTTCTATGTCGCGTCCTTTTACGTTAAATCCAACAACAATTCTACGTTTTGCATCTTCGCGCTGAATTTGATTTGGCGTATTTTTATAATCTACTTTTGCTAATTGATTCAATGGAATCTGAATTCCAGAAGCAGTAGGAATCAATAAATTTCGAATATCTTCGATATTCTCGCGTTTGTCTTCTGCTAAACGAACCACCATATCAAAACGTTTTTCACCTTCGAAAACCATTCCAGTAGATTGTCCTGCAAAAGCCATATTAATAATTCGATTTGCTTCTCCAATACTCAATCCATATTGCGCTAATAAAGCACGATCAAATTCAATCACAACTTGTGGAATTCCATTAATTGGTTCGATATACAAATCTTGCGCTCCTTTTACAGTATTGATTATTTTTCCTAATTTCTCTGCATTATTGGCTAAACTATCTAAATTTTCACCAAATATTTTCACCACCACATCTTGTCGTGCTCCTGTCATTAATTCATTAAAACGCATCTGAACAGGAAATTGAAATCCCGTTGAAAGTCCTGGAACATCTTCCAAAGCTTTACTCATTTTATCCGATAATTCTGGAAAAGTTGTGGCAGAAGTCCATTCTTTTTTAGGTTTCAAAACAATAATCATATCTCCTGCATCCATTGGCATTGGCTCGGTAGGAATCTCTCCACTCCCAATTTTCGTGACAACCATTTCAACTTCAGGGAAACGATCTTTCAGTATTTTAGCTGCCTTATTTGTGTATTCTATTGTTGTCGTAATATTACTTCCTGGTAAAATACGCGCTTCTACAGCAAAATCTCCTTCTTCTAAGGCAGGAATAAATTCTCCACCTAAACGAGACATCACAAAAACAGCAATAGTGAAAAGTGAAAGTACAACAGCTAGAATAATAGTACGAACTTTTAAGGCTTTGATTAAATATTTCTGATGGAAAATCTCAATTTTAGCCATTACACGATCCGATAAATTTGGTTTGACTTTCTTCTTTTTACTTAAGAATAAAGTAGTCATCATCGGAACATAAGTCAACGAAAGAATAAATGCACCAATCAGAGCAAAAGCAACTGTTTGCGCCATTGGTTTGAACATCTTTCCTTCTATTCCTTGTAAAGTAAAAATTGGTAAATAAACGATTAGAATAATAATTTGACCAAAAACAGCCGAATTCACCATTTTTTTAGCTGAAGAACCAACTGTTTGATCCATTTCAGTTTGCGTTAATTTATTCTTCAACCCAAATTTTTTGTTGTGTGCTAACTGATGCATCGCCGCTTCTACAATAATCACAGCACCATCGACAATCAATCCAAAATCTAATGCGCCTAAACTCATCAAGTTTCCACCTACACCAAAAATATTCATCATAATAATCGCGAATAATAAGGCCAGAGGAATGACAGAAGCTACAATAAAACCAGCACGTAAATTACCTAAGAAAAGTACCAAAATAAAGACAACGATTAAGGCTCCTTCAAGTAAATTCGTTTCAACCGTATGAATAGTATTGTCAACCATTTTTTTACGGTCTAAGAAAGGTTCAATAACAACTCCATCAGGTAATGTCTTTTTGATTTCTTCGATACGTTGTTGTACATTCTTAACCACTTCGTTACTATTTGCTCCTTTCAACATCATAACAATTGCACCAGAAACTTCACCTGTATCGTTATATGTCATTGCACCATAGCGCGTAGCAAAGCCAGTTTTTACGTCTGCAACATCTCTCAATAAAATAGGTGTTCCACTTTGCGAACGTTTGACCAAAATATTTTCGATATCTTCGATGTTACCAATTAAACCTTCAGAACGGATGAATAAAGAAGTAGGACCTTTTTCGATATAAGCTCCACCTGTATTTTGATTATTCTCACTCAGTGCATCAAATAAATCATTAATTGTCAGACTAAAAGATTGTAAACGTTGCGGATCAATTGCAATTTCGTATTGCTTCAATTTTCCTCCGAAACTACTCACATCTGCCACACCAGGAACGCCTAAAAGTTGACGACGAACAATCCAGTCTTGAATTGTTCTTAATTCAGTTTCATCATATTGATCTTCGTAACCTTCGGCGGGACGAACAACATATTGATAGATTTCGCCCAAACCTGTCGAAATTGGACCAAGTTGTGGTTCTCCAATACCTTCGGGAATCTCATTTTGAACCTGAATCAATCGTTCACTTACTTGTTGTCGCGCCCAATAAACATCTGTATTGTCATCAAAAACAATGGTTACCAATGATAATCCAAAACGAGAAAAACTACGAATTTCGGTAATCCCACCAATATTAGAATTAGCTTGTTCGATAGGAAAAGTCACTAAACGCTCAATATCTTCTGCACTAAAAGAAGGCGCTACAGTGATAATTTGAACCTGATTAGATGTAATATCAGGTTGTGCATCAATGGGTAATTTTGTCGCATCGTAAATACCAAATATCAACAAAGCCAACGTAAACAAACCCACGATAAATTTATTCTTGATTGAAAAATCAATAATTTTATTTAACATCGTAAAATTGTATAGATTAAAAATGTGCTAAATACAAGTTGTAAATAGCTGAAATTGGATAAATTGAAAGAATCAATCTATCGTAAAATCTAAAAAAATCACGCTTGTTTTGGCGGTTGCCAAATAGAATCTAAATAATGAGTATATAAGAAATCTTCATCAAATGTTTTGATTGAAGTCGTAGAAATTTCTTTATCTAAGTGTAAAACATCAAAGAGTTTTATGGGAGAGAAAAAAAAGTCGATATGAACAAACTCAACTTTCATGAAAGGTAATTTTTGGTCAGTTTCCCAATCCGCATCAACCTCATGTCCACCATAATGATGAACTAAAAAAGTTTTCATTTCATCCAAAAAGTCTCCTCCTTTATCATGTTCAATAAAATGAGAAATAAACACAGGCAATTTATATAACTGACACAATTGAGTTGAAGTTGTTATATATAAAAAAATTAAAATTTAAGTTGCCCATAGTTTCACGACCCAAATGTACAGTCAATTTTGCTTTCTTTCAAATTTAATTAATGGAAAAATCTCGTTAAACTTACTTAGAAACCTCTTTCTTCGTAAATAAATGAGAAATTACTTCGAGTTTATCATGATCGAATAAACACAAACCTTCAACATAGAAAGGTGTAAAATGAAAACTTTGTTGATCTACGATTCCAAATTCTTTCAGTTTTGGTTCGTAAACGACAAAACCTGTACGCAAGAATGGTTTTTTAGAGACTTTATACAACACAATATCATTGGTAAATAATCGTCGATTTCGTTTATCCAATATATCTATTCCAATATCTATGGTATCAAATTGTAAAGCATTTTCGTGCCAAGAAAACTCGTTATAACCTTTAAAATAGGTCACTCCATCTATCTCCTTCGCAAAACCTTCTACTTTATTTTTGTTTCGTAATCGATAATATCCAATCGTTTTCATCTGGCAAATTTGCAATAAAAAAATTTAAAATAGAAACGAGCAATATTAAAATAGATGATTAAATTTATCATCCGAAAACAACTAACACAATGTACAAAATATATCCACAAAAAAGATACAATGAAACCTTAGCTTTGCTGAAACAATTTGCTCAACCTACTGATAAAATTCTTGATTTAGGAATCAAAAATCCTTTTACAGATGTGATGTTGGAAAATGGTTTTGATGTAAAAAATACAAATGGCGACGATTTGGACTATTATTATAAGGATTTGCAAAATTATGATGCTAACTTTGTAACGGCTTTAGAAATTTTAGAACATTTGGTAAATCCAATGGAAGTGCTAAGAAATTTGCCTGGAGATAAATTATTAGCTTCAATTCCGATGCGTTTGTGGTTTTCGCCTGCTTATCGTAATCAAAATGATGCGCGAGATGTACATTATCACGAATTTGAAGATTGGCAATTTGACATGTTAATGGAAAAAGCTGGATGGAATGTAATACATCGTCACAAATGGACGCATCCATCAAACAAACTGGGAATAAGACCCTTATTAAGAAGAATTACACCAAGATATTATGCTGTCTACGCAGAACGAAAAAAAGACTTTACTTACTAAATACTCTATTGTTATACCTGCACATAACGAAGAAGATTTTATTGCGATTACGCTAAATTCTCTCGTTAATCAAACTGTTTTACCATATGAAGTGATTGTTGTAAATGATCATTCAACCGATAAAACACAACAAATTGTAGAAGAATTTACAGCTAAATATCCGTTCATCAAATTAAGAAATATCTTATCAAAAGGTGAACATCAGCCAGGAAGCAAAGTGATACAAGCTTTCTTGAAAGGTTACGAAATCATTGATCCTAATTATGATATTATTGTTAAATTGGATGCTGATTTAGATATTCCTTTCAATTATTTTGAGACTATTTTAACTCATTTTAATCATGAGGAAGATATTGCAATGGTTGGTGGTTTTGCGTATATTGATAAGGACGGAAAATGGATTCTTGAAAATCTGACAGATAAAGACCATATTCGTGGCGCATTTAAGGCGTATAGAAAAAATTGTTACGAAAAAATTGGTGGATTACGCGCACATATGGGTTGGGATACAGTAGACGAATTGTTGTGTAAATATTATGGTTGGAAAGTTGTTACAGACGAATCTTTACACATCAAACATCTAAAACCAACTGGCGCGAGTTACAATAAATCGGCGCTTTACAAACAAGGTGCGGCTTATTATGCATTAGGTTATGGATTTTGGATTACATTAATTGCTGGCACAAAATTGGCTTTACGTAAAAAGAAACCCACATATATTTTGTATTATTTGAAAGGTTTTTTTGAAGCTAAAATTAATGGTACAAAAAAAATGGTAAATCGAGATCAAGAAAAATTCATCCGAAATTATCGTTGGTCGAAAATGAAACAAAAAATAAAAGGTTAAATCTAACATGCGATATTGGTTAACATACACACTATTTATATTTCCATTCATCAGCTTTGCACAAAATAAGTTGATTACTGGTTCTGTGGTTGTAGACGAAGGAAACGATTATATTTCCTCAGTTTCTGGTGCTCGTATAGAAAATCTGACGTCAGAAAGTAAGACATGTACAAGCTCTTCGGGTTATTATTCTATCCAAGCAAATGTTGGCGATACAATTTTGTTTGAAGCAGATTTTTTGATTCCAAGAAAAATTGTAGTCAATCAAAATATTTACAACAAAGGTTTTTTACAAGCACATTTGGATATTGAAACAATTGAATTGAGTGGTGCTACAATTGGTAAAGGCCCTTTACAACCTAAATATCACAAGGATAATAAAACAGATTTGTACGATAAAATGGGACTTGATCAACGTTTACGAGATTTAGAACCTAAAAGAGATATTGCAAAATTCAAGCCAATGGATGTTTTAAATCCTGTTCGATTGATTGGTCATATGAATGGATTTTATCGTGAGCAACGTCGTGTACGTAATTACGAAACAAAACTTTCTCTCGTTCAAGAAGTTAAACATTATTATCCTACAGATTTTTATACAAATCAATTACAAATTCCTGAATATAAAATAGAAGAATTTTTATATTATGTTAATGCGCGTTATCCGCTTCAAGAAAAAGTTTTGAGCAGACAATTTGGTACGATAATGATTGATTTAGAATCTTATGCGAAAGATTATTTGAATGAATTAAATCAAAACAAAAATCAATAATTCTTAATAGATTTTTAAAATTTAGCCAATAAACGTTAACAAAATTGATGCTAATTTATTAAGACTTATCTTCGTACAAATAATTAAACGTATAATCACGAACAATTGAAATCACTATTTACCATTCTAATATTGCTGTTGTCGAATTTTATTTTCGCACAAGAAAAATGGATTCAGGGAAACATTATCATTGATGATTCTGACGATACAGCAGAAGGAGTTTACGTTACAAATCTGAGAACAAATCATACAACAATTTCTAATTTTACAGGAACTTTTCTTATTCAAGCAAAAGTAAATGACACGCTAAAAATACAATCTGATTGGTACGAAAATCGACTAATTATCTTAAGACCAAATTTGTTCAATAAACAAACAATTGTAGTGCATTTAGCTGTACAGACAATTCAATTGAATACCGCATATATTGGTCAAAAATTGACAGGAATTCTTGAAAAAGATGTCAAAAATGGAAAAAAAGCTGATGTTGTAACAAAACTTTATAAAAGTCTTGGTGTTAATCCTGATATCAAACCTATAAAAGACACATCTTCGTTGAAAGCTGGATTTTTGAGTGGAGATATTACGTTGACGAGATTGGATATTGGGCGTATTTATGATGTTTTTTCTGGTAAAGCCAAACAACGAAAAGCATTGCTTGATTATGAAGATAAATACGATAAAATTACAAAAATTAAGAATTATTTTGGTGAAGATTATTTCACAAATGATTTAAAAATTCCGAAATTCAAAATCAGAGATTTCATTGAAAATGCATTAACAAATACCGAATCTAAAATAGAATTGAATGATGTAAATTATTTCAAATTACTTCAATTATTTAATTCTTACAGTAAAATATACCTCGACTTTTTATACGGAAAAGTACCAAATAATACGAAAATCATCAAAAAAGATACGATAGACGATTAAAAAAAGAGCTTGATAAATCAAGCTCTTTTTTTAGTTTTATAAGTTGTGTAAAATTAGTTTTTATAAGAAACCCATTTAATCATTTCTTTCACAGTTGGTTTTTTACCATAAATTAAAATCCCAATTCTATAGATTTTTCCAGCAATATAAACCATAAATATTGTACTGATTAACAGCAAAAATAAGGATAAAGCTAATTGCCAAATCGGAACATCGAACGGAATTCGAGTAATCATTGAGATGGGAGAAGTCAATGGAATCATTGATAACCAAAAAGCAACTGGACCATCAGGATTTTCGAAAGTTGTCATACTTCCGTAAAGTCCAATCATCATCGGAACTAAAGGAAAATATGTAAATTGTTGCGTATCTGTATCATTGTCAACCGCAGAACCAATTGCCGCGAAAACAGAGCTGTAGAACAAATATCCTAAGATAAAATAAGAAATAAAAGCAAAAATGATTAACGGATAATTAAACGTTAACAATACTTCGCTAATTTCTGTTACTTTTTGCATCATATCTGGATTAGTCTCGGCTAATTGTGCTTGATTCATCATTTGTTGCGACATATCCATTCTTGAAGCAGCAATTGTTGGAAATAAAATCAATAACCCCATTGTCATTCCAATCCATATTGCAAATTGCGTGACTGCAACCATTGTCGTTCCTAAGATTTTACCCATCATTAATTCGAAAGGTTTTACAGAAGAAATGATAATTTCGACAACACGATTATTTTTTTCTTCAACCACAGAACGCATTACTTTTACACCATAAATCATCACAAACATGAAAATAATGTAAGTTAAAAACATCGATAATCCGATTTTCAACTCCATTCCTTTATCTTCTTTTCCGTCTGTAACGTTAAAAACATTCAGGTTAACACGTGCCTTAGAAGCTTCTAAAGCCGCTTTGTCAATACCAGATTTTGCCTGTTTTTCTTTTACTATTTTATCACTAATCGTTCTCGAAAGTTTTTCACGATCAGTAATTCCAAGATTTCCATTTGTGATTAATTCAGTATTTTTCTCAATATTATCATAATTTCCATCTGTATTTTTCGGAATATGAAGAATCGCATTCAAATATTCGCTTCCTTTCAGTGTATCTTTGATTGATTGCAATTCTTGAGGCGTGTAAATACTGAACATCATTTGTTTAGTCGTTTTAAACGAGGTTACAAACTCTGTACTTTCATCTACAATTGCAATGTTTTTCACTTCGGAATTATTTGCAGAACTCAAAAAGAAAATCACCGCTCCTGCTCCAACAATCAACAAAGGCGAAAGAAAAGTCATAACAATAAACGCTTTGTTTTTTACTTGAGAAAAGAACTCGCGTTGTGCAACTAAAAATATATTTTTCATTTGAAAATTAGCTTAAAGATTAGGAATTGAACTTTGTTTGACGGCTTCCAAAAACACATCATTCATCGAAGGAATAATTTCTTTGAATTGATGAACTTGCCCCACTTGCATCAATTTATCTAAAATCACATTGGTTGGTGTTTCTTTATTGTACAACAAATTAAATTCAGTTCGTTGATTAACGTTTCGTACATCCGAAATCTCAAATTCATTCGCTAAATTTTGAAGAGAATCAGCGGGAATTTCATTCAATTGAATCGAAAATTTCCCTGTCTTAAATTGATTTCTAACTTCTTCAATTGTTCCATCTAATACTTTATTCGATTGATTAATCAAAGCAACATGATCACACATTTCCTCTACAGATTCCATACGATGCGTCGAAAAAATAATTGTCGTTCCTTTATCTCTTAATTCAAGAATTTCATTCGCAATAATTTGTGCATTTACAGGATCAAAACCACTAAAAGGTTCATCAAAAATCAGCAAAGAAGGATTGTGAATAACTGTAATCACAAACTGAACTTTTTGTCCCATTCCTTTCGACAACTCGCTCAATTTCTTGTTCCACCAAGACATCATATCAAGTTTCTCGAACCAATATTCGGTACGTTTTTTAGCTTCCGCAGAAGAAAGACCTTTCAGTTTTGCAAAATACAGTGCCTGTTCTCCAACCTTCATATTCTTGTACAAACCACGTTCTTCTGGCATATAACCAACTTGACCGATTGATTTTTTCGTCAAAGGTTCTCCATTCAACAAAATTGTCCCGCTATCTGGCGCTGTAATTTGATTGACAATACGAATAAAAGTCGTTTTTCCAGCACCATTTGGTCCCAAAAGTCCATAAATAGAACCTTGTGGAATATTGATACTAAAATTATTAAGCGCAACTTTATCTTTATATTTTCTTGTTAAGCCTTGAGCTTGCAATAAAAATTCCATTTTCTATATCATTTGATTTGTAAAATTAGTAAGAAGAAAGTAAATTTTGTTACAGATTTTAATGAGATTCATTCGGATCCCATACAATTTCTTTAAAATTAATCACTTTATCATTTATAATCTCCACACCTTCATTCTCTAACAATTGCTGCATCAAACTCGAAGGATTAAAATGATGTTTTCCAGTTAACAAACCATTTCTGTTTACAACACGATGCGCAGGAACATCTTCTCGATTATGTGCATGATTCATCGCATAGCCAACCACACGCGCAGAAAATTTTTCTCCTATATATTTTGCTATCAAACCATAAGTAGAAACACGTCCTTCGGGAATTTGACGAACTATTTCATAAATTTTCTCATAAGTATCAGAAATGATTTTTGTCATAATCTAAACATTTATTGTAAATTTAAAGAAAGTAATAGAATATGAGCCAAAAAGTTCCAATTAAATCTCTTTTAAGCCGACCACGTTTTAAGGTTTTTACGCATTTATCAAAACAAGAATTTATTGATTTAATCAAAAAACACCTTGAAACAAATTCTACTGAATACGGAGGTTATGCCAATCAGGAAGTTGCGATGATTCGTGTCCGCAAAGACAAGGATAAATATTGGCACCCGCAATTACAAATCAGAATTGAAGATGACGATGATCATCCTAACTATTTGGTTGTAAGAGGAATTATTGGTCCGCCTTCTAATGTTTGGACATTTTTCGCATTTTTGTATGGTTTGAGCGGAGCTATTTTTATCACCTTAGGCTCTTATGCGGTTTCCGAATATATTGTACAAGGAAATAGTGTATGGATTTGGAGTATTCCTATTGCATTATTGATTACTTTAGGAACCTATTTAGCGAGTTTATATGGTCATTATTTGGCAAAATATCAGCTAGGAAGATTGTATCATTTCGTGAATGAATTGCTTCGTGATGCAGAGTTTTATCAAAATAGCGACGAAATCAAAGAATAAAAAAAGCGACCTAAATAGGTCGCTTACAAGAAATATGTTGAGATAATATATTAATTAGATTACTTTCACATTAACGGCGTTGATGCCTTTTTTTCCTTGTTCTAAGTCAAAAGATACTTTATCGTTTTGAGCTACTTTGTCTGTTAAACCAGAAACGTGTACGAAGTACTCTTTTCCTGATTCGTCATCTTTAATAAATCCGTATCCTTTTTCTTCATTAAAGAATTTTACAGTTCCTTTATTCATAGTATTTTATTTTCGTTGATAAAGATATAAGATTTATTTACAAAACCAATATTAATTTTTAGTTTTTTTTATAACAATTTTTTTAGCCTATAATTTCATTATAATTTTGCTTCAAATCATAATATTTTGGCAGGAATTTATATTCATATCCCGTTTTGTAAACAAAAATGCAGCTATTGCGACTTTCATTTTTCGACAAATCTTCAACATAAATCAAATTTAATTCAAGCAATTAATAAAGAACTTGAGATCAGAAAAGATGAAATTTCAACACCTTTAGAAACGATTTATTTTGGAGGAGGAACACCTTCTATCCTGTCCGAAATTGAATTAGAAAGTATTTTCGAAACGATTTATAAAAATTATTCAACCAAAAATTTAAAGGAAATTACACTCGAAGCGAATCCTGATGATTTGAATAAAGAAAAACTTAATTTCTTAAAATCAACTCCGATTAATCGTTTTTCGATTGGTGTTCAATCATTTTTTGAAGAAGATTTGAAATTAATGAATCGCGCACATAATGCACAAGAAGCTGAAACTTCGATAAAATTGGCGCAAGATTTTGGTTTCGAAAATATCACTATTGATTTGATTTATGGTTCTACGACCACAACCAACGAAATGTGGAAGCAAAATTTGCAAAAAGCAATTGAGCTGAATGTTCCACATATTTCTTCTTATGCGTTAACAGTCGAAGAAAAAACAATTTTAGATCATCAAATCAAAAAAGGAATCACAAAACCGGTTGATGAAGATCGTCAAAACGAACAATTTCAACTTTTAGTTGACACTTTAACTTCGAATGATTTTATTCAATATGAAATCTCCAATTTCGGAAAAGAAGAGTATTTTTCTTTACACAATTCTAATTATTGGAAAGGAATTCATTATTTAGGAATTGGACCTTCTGCGCATTCTTATAACGGAAAAACTCGTGCTTGGAACATTGCAAATAATTCTAAATACATACAAGCTATCAACGAAAATAATCTACCTCAAGAAATTGAAGTTTTAAATGAAGTAGAAAAATTTAATGAAATGATAATGATAGGATTGAGAACAATTTATGGAATAGATTTAAATCGAATTAATTCAGAATTTTCTCAACCTTTAGTTAATTCTTTTCATCAAGAACTCAATCAATTAATCAACGAAAATTTAGTCGAAAAGAAAGAAAATAAAATTATTTTGAAACCCGAAGCAAAATTTTTCGCAGACGGAATTGCTTCTAGATTATTTTACATCAATTAATTTGTTAAATTTGCGATATGAATGATAACAGACCAATTGGTGTTTTCGACTCTGGAGTTGGTGGTTTGACGTTTGCAAAAGAAATAAAACGTCTGCTACCAAACGAAAGTTTGATCTATTTTGGCGATACTCAAAATTTGCCTTATGGAGAAAAATCGAAAGAAGCGATTACACAATTTTCGGTAGACATTACTAATTTTTTAATAGACAATAATTGTAAAGCGATTTTAGTTGCATGTAATTCTGCAACCGCTAATTCGTTGAAAGAAATTAGAGAAGCTGCAGGAAAAGATGTTCCTGTTATCGATGTTATTTCGCCTGTTGCGGAGAAAGTTTCGTTCGAATTAAGAGAAAAGATAGGTGTTATTGCAACAAAAGCAACTGTAAATTCGGGCGCGTACAAGAAAGCAATTCGTCGTCGAAATAAACATATTACGGTTATTGAAATGGCTACTCCTCTCTTAGTACCTGTTATCGAAGAGGGTTTTACAAATTCTACGATTTCTAAAGCAGTTTTAGAAACGTATTTATTGAACAAAAAATTAGAAGGAATTGATTCGATTATTTTAGGATGTACGCATTATACACATCTGGAAAAAGAAATCAATCAAGTATTTGAAGGAAAAGTTGATATCGTAAATTCACCTTTAATTGTCGTGAATCAAGTAATTTATCAATTGGCAAAAGAAGGAAAATTGGCTGCGAAAGATACTGTTGCAAACTATACATTTTATATTTCTGACAATACAGATAATATTATAAAAGTGGCAAAAAAATTCTTTGGAAAAGATATTCAATTAATTGAGAAAAATTTAGAAACGAAATAGAACCGACCATTATTTGTCGGTTTTTTTATAAAATATTACGAACAAACAAAAACAAATCATTACATGGAAAAATCAGCAGAATTAATTGCATTAGAAGAAAAATACGGAGCGCATAACTATCACCCACTTCCAGTTGTATTGGAAAAAGGTGAAGGTGTTTACGTTTGGGATGTTGATGGAAAAAAATATTTCGACTTTTTATCAGCTTATTCAGCTGTTAATCAAGGTCACTGTCATCCTAGAATTATTAAAGCGTTGAAAGATCAAGCCGAAAAATTAACGTTAACTTCTCGTGCTTTTTATAATGCGGAATTAGGAAAATACGAAAAATTTATCACAGAATTATTCGGTTTCGATAAAGTATTGCCAATGAATACGGGTGCAGAAGCTGTAGAAACAGCGCTAAAAATTGCTCGTAAATGGGGTTACGAAAAGAAAGGAATTCCAACTGGTGAAGCGATTATTGTAGTATGTAAAGACAATTTCCATGGTCGTACAACTACTATTATTTCTTTCTCGAATGATGAAGATGCACGTAAAAATTTCAATCCTTACACAAGTGGTTTCGAAGCTGTAGAATACAATGATGTTGAAGCTTTGAAACAAATTTTAGAAGAAAAAGCAGATAAAATTTGTGGATTCTTAGTAGAACCAATTCAAGGAGAAGCTGGTGTTAATGTACCTTCTGAAGGATATTTGAAAGCTTGTGAAGAATTATGTAAACAACATAATGTTTTATTTATCGCGGACGAAATTCAAACAGGAATCGCACGTACAGGAAAAATGTTAGCAATCGATCACGAAAATATTGATGCTGATGTTTTAATCTTAGGTAAAGCCGTTTCAGGTGGAGCTTATCCAGTATCTGCAGTTTTAGCAAATGATGAAATAATGAATGTCATCAAACCAGGACAACACGGTTCTACTTATGGAGGTAATCCATTAGCTGCGGCTGTTGCTACAGAAGCTTTGCAAGTTGTTTTGGACGAAAAATTAGCTGAAAATTCTGAAAAATTAGGACAAATTTTTAGAACAGAAATCACGAAAATGGCTGAAGAATTTCCATTATTCAAATCAGTTCGTGGAAAAGGTTTATTAAATGCAATTTTAATCAACGATACACCAGAATCTGAAACAGCATGGAATTTCTGTGTTGCAATGAAAGACAACGGATTATTAGCCAAACCTACACACGGAAACATCATTCGTTTCGCTCCTCCTTTAGTGATGAACGAAGAACAATTACACGAATGTTTAGCGATTATTCGTAAAACTGCACAAGAGTTTAATAAATAATCAACAATAAAATGATATAGAAAAAACCTGATGAAATTTCATCAGGTTTTTTTATATTCGAAACTTTAATTAACACTATGAATTCTTTTAAAATAAACGTTTCCGAAACGTACAAAAAGGCGCAAAAAAAATCGGCAGTATGGATTGCTCTTTTCTTGATTACTCTCTTCTTTTCTACAATTTTGAGCATCATCATTTTCATAATTTGTGTTTGTGGAGGAATCGCTATCGTCATTGCTAAACCAATGTGGATTACCATTTTTTTTAGGTTTGGGACTGTTGGCTTTAGGAGGTTTAATCGTTTACTATAATATTAAATTTATTCTAAATATTTTCAAAAAAACAGCTACAAATGGAATTGAAATTTTTGAAACGGATCAACCAGAATTATTCAAATTAATAAAAGCAACCGCAGATAAAGTTGGCACAAAACATCCCAAAAAAGTATTTATTATTGATGATGTAAATGCATATGTTTCCTATTCGAACAATTTGCAAAGTTTAGTTTTTCCAACAAGAAAAAACTTATCCATTGGCGTTGGTTTGCTTCATGGTATTTCTCAAAATGAGTTAAAAGGAATTATTGCGCACGAATTTGGGCATTTTTCTCAAAAATCAATGACAATTGGTAGCCATGTTGGAAATGCGACCAAAATTATGGAAGATATTTTATACAGTAATCAAACCTTAAAATTTGATGTTGATAATTTAGGCCAAATTAATGGAATTGTTGGTTTTATTTCAATGGGCGCTGTTGCTTACAATAAAATGATTGAATCTATTTTGAAAATAATTCACAAAAAATTAGAATTCAATTATCTAAAATTAAGTCGAGAAATGGAATTTCATGCTGATCAAATTGCAACAAATGTTGTGGGAATTGAGACGATGAGCAAACCATTATTGAGAATAGAATTGTATCAATTTGTTTACCAAGAATTAGCTAATTTTTATACAAATTTACAAGATGATAAAAAGTTTTCGACTAATATTTATCAAAACATGAATCAATTAGTTGACTTTTATATCGATGATTACGAACTTTTTTTAGAAAATAATTTAGCTATTGTTGGAATTAATGAATTTAATCAAAATCATTCTTTACTACAATTTGAAGATTTATGGTCGACACATCCAGAAATGGACAAACGTTTGGCAAATATAGCGTCTACAAATCATCATTCTGAAATAGATAAATCTCCAAAAGCAATTACATTACTTCAAAAAAATAATGAATTTGAAGAAGAATTTACATTCAATTTTTTCTTTCAATTAAATTTATACCGTGTTAATGAAATAAATAATTCAGAATTTATTGAAACGTTTAAAACCATTTATAATAAATACAATTACCCTAAAGTTTACAATCATTTTTTTACAAATTATGATTTACCTTTTGATCGAATTAAAGAAGTTGATTTAACGAATAAACAACAAAATATTCCTACGAATGAATTGTTTTCGGATGAAAATATTTTAGTTGCAAAACAATATTTAGCTTTACAAATTGATTTACTTCAATTAGATTTTTTTACTGGTCAAAAAAAGCCGCAACCATTCAAATACAACAATGTTGTTTACAATAAAAAACAAGATGTACTGAAAGTTAAAGAAGAATTAGAGCAAATAAATAAGGAAAAAGAAGCTGAGTTCTCAGAATATTTAGACAATATCAAAATATTTTTCAAATCTAATTTAGATGAACAAAAAACTATTTTGTTAGAAGATTGCATCAAAGTTGAAGCAGATTTATCAGCAAATATTCAATTGGTAAATGAAATTAGAACTCATATTAATTTTGCAACAAAACCCATTCATGAAAAGCTAAGAATCGAAGCTTTAACAGTTTTGAATAATCAAATAGAGCAACTTAAAAATGTAACAAAAGATATTCTACAAAGTGAAATCGCAAAGGAAAAAATAACTATTCGAGAAATTGAAAATGCACAATATTTTATAGATGAAGATTGGATTTTCTTTTTTGACTCTACAGGTTATAACAACAATGCTTTTGAAAATTTAATCGAAAATTTATACTTTGTAGATCAAGTTTCAAATAACTTATTGTTTCAAAAAAAAGCTGCTTTCCTAAAAGAATACGAACCATTATTAGACTATACATCAAAAACAAAAGCCTCTTAATTAGAGGCTTTTGTTTTATATCTTAAGGTGCTAAACGCTCTTTTTTCCAATCAAAATCGTCTTGTAAAACATAACGAACTCTATCGTGTAAACGACTTGGACGTCCTTGCCAAAACTCTATCTCAGTTGGACGAATCAAGAAACCTCCCCAATGTGCTGGACGAGGAATTTCTTTTCCTTCGTATTTTTTTTCTAATTCCAATTCCTCTGTCGCTAAATCTTCGTGCTCATCAATCACAGAACTTTGCGCCGAAATCCAAGCGCCTAACTGGCTACTTCTTGGACGTGTTTCGAAATATCCATCCGAATTATTATCCGAAGTTTTTTCAGCCACACCTTTTATAATAATCTGTCTTTCTAGAAATGGCCAAAAAAATGACAAACAAACTTTCGGATTTTCTAATAAAGCTTTTCCTTTCTGACTGTTGTAATTCGTATAAAAAATAAAACCTTCGTCCGTATATCTTTTCAATAAAACAACACGCGTTCTCGGAAATCCATCTTCACCAATCGTTGCAACAGACATCGCATTTGCTTCATCCACTCCATCCGATTCTTCAGCTTGCAGAAACCAATCACGAAATTGTTCGATCGGATTTTCTCTTAACGAATCAAAATTCATCGACTGTTTTTCGTAAACTTTTCTTTTATAACTTAAATCTTGTTTCATTAATGATTATTTTATATTTTTAAACAGCTAATTGTATATTTCGTTAAGATTTCACGTAACAAAACCGAAACAAAAATGTCTATCAAAAGTATAAAAAAAGGAGTTATTTTGGTCGCAAAACCAACATTAAGTAACGATATTTTTCAGAGAAGTGTAATTTTAATTACAGAACACTTAGAATCTGGAAGTATTGGTTTTATTCTTAATCATTCTTCTCATATTCCGATTAGTATTTTTGTATCTGAAATGGAGTCTGCATCTATTGTTTTTGAAGGTGGACCTGTCGATAAAGAAAACATCTATTATATTCACAAACGACCTGATTTAATCAGAAATAGTGAAAAAATTACTAAAAATTTATATTGGTCTGGCGTATATGAAGATGTGCGTGATGCAGTAAATCAGAATTTGATTAGTCAAGATGAAATCAAGTTTTTTATTGGATATTGTGGTTGGGCACCAAAGCAAATCAAAGATGAATTAAACAATAATTCGTGGGCTGTAACGGATTTGGATTTTGATATTTTTGAGCGTTGGGATGCTGATTTGTGGAAAAAATTGATGAAACAGCTTGGAGGTGAGAACTTAATTTGGCTAAACACCCCCGCTGATCCTTCTATGAATTAATCAATTATAAATACTTAAAAATCGATTTTGTTTTGTCTAAAGTGTATTCTTTTTTACGATTTTTGGTAATTGGTAAAATTCCAATTCCATCAATCAAAATGAAAACTTCTTCTGCCTTCTGAATTTCAAATGGAAAAATTTCGACTTCTTCTACTTTAAATTCTTCGGCTTTATTAATTTTTGTAATGAAATTATTTCTCAAAACACTAGTAATAACACCTTCTTCTTTTTTCGGTGTACGAATCGTTTCTCCATTCACAACAAAAATATTTCCTCGTAAAGAACGCGCCATTTTTTTGTTTGCATTTAGCAAAATAATATCAGCATAATCATTCTCTAAACGATAGATTTCTGCAATATTTTCTTCTGGACGATACGTATTCACAAGTGAATAAAATGCAGTATTGATCGCATAATCTTTGTAAACATCAATTTCGTTTTCAGCTTGTAAAAACTCCCAATCATTTTCACTATTTTCAATGGAAATCAAATAATTGATGGATGCTTTTAGATAATCTTCCTCATCATTTCTGAACGCAAAAAATTCTACTTTCCCTGATTTGGTCTGATTTGCTTCTGCTAATAAATTGATTTGTTCTTGAAAAAATTCTGGTGTAAAATCTAACGGAATATTCATGCGGTAAATACGCATAGAAGCCATTAAATTGAAATAATGATCTTCCCAATCAATAATTTCACCATTTACAAATCGCAAAATTTCTTTTACAGCATCACCATTACGAAAAGCTCTGTTCTGAATTCCTATTTCTGCATTTGCTTTTTCGACAATAACGCCACCTAAGTTAATTTTCAAAATAATAGATTTTAAACAGATCCTAAGATTTTTTTTAGATCTTCAATTTGACTTTCCCACAATTGTTTTGATTCTTCTACTTCGTCTTCATCAGCAAAATCTGTAATAACTAATGATACATCGTTCGTTAAATCGTCTTCTACAATTGTTAATTCGAAGAAATATTTTGTATCTTCATCATATTCCCATTGAAAGCGCACGTATCCATCTTGCTTAGATTTCATCAAAAATGCAGATTCTTCGTGTCCATCCCAAATAAAAGTATATTTTTCTCCACGAGAATTTACGTTATCTGCAAACCATTCTGATAAACCAGAAGGGTTTGAAATATAGTTATATAGCAAAGACGGTGAAGACTTGATTGAAAATTCTACTTGATATTTCTTTTTTGGCATAATTCTATTTTATTGAAGTCGCAAGATATAAAATGAATTGTATCTACCAAAGAAAATCAAAATAAGTTTTGTTATAAAATCAAAAAAAAATTACCTTTGCAAAAATTAAAATTTAGGCGAGGTAGCTCAGATGGTTAGAGCGCAGGATTCATAACCCTGAGGTCGGCAGTTCGATTCTGCTCTTCGCTACAAATAAAAAGCCCAAACAGACAATCTGTTTGGGCTTTTACTTAACTACTAAAACCTATACTAATCTAAATAACCTACTACTTGATAAGCTCTTGTTCCTCTATTGTAAATTTTTTGGTACAAAACACCTCCAAATTCATACAGATATTCTCCTCCATAATCTACTCTTTCATATCCTGCTGGTAACGCATATACGATAGCACCTAGTGGAGCTTGAACTACTTCATAATAATTTCTATTTGGGCTGTAATAAACACCTTCGTAGAAATAATATGGATTTCTATTACCAATATTAATTGTTACATAACCTACTGGTAAAATATTAATTCTAAATCCTACATATGGCATATATCTCACATATCCATTGTTATAAGGACGATAGTAAATACCATTGTTTCCGTAGAAGTTATAACTGTTATACGAATACTTGTTATAGTTTCTTACATTCACATTAGAAACTGGTCGGTTTCCTCTGTTGTATGAGCTAGAATTTATACGAACTGGATTGTTGTAGAAATCTCTGTTTTTTAAACTCTCAGATCTATTGCCTTGATTTCCTTGGCTATTTCTACTATTATTCCAATCTTTATTAGAACTTGGTCTGCTACCTACAATAGCAGTATTATTTCTATCTATACGTGTACTAGTTTCACGTTCTGTTCTATTTGTAGAATTTTTCCAAGATTCATTCGTAGAATTTCCACGACCTATTCTTTCTGTTCTATTTCCTTCAATACGGCTAGTTCTATTTTCTGTTCTAGCCATTTCAGAGCGTCCATTCCCTTGACTTCTTGAAGTTGCTTCTCTTGAAGAAGAACTTCTCTCACCACCTCTTTGACCTCTATCTTGAGCATTTACACCAACAGCTAACATGGCTGTAAAAGCTACTCCTAAAAGTGTAAATTTAATTTTTTTCATCACCCAACTTTTTAATAAATTAAGACATTTCTCCTAATACTATTTCCGTGCCATAATTATAAGTTTAAACCATAGAAAATGTTATAACAATCAAAATAATTTATAAGCCATTCAAATTCAATGAATTGCATTAACAATTTTGTTTGACAATTTTGTTAAATATTTTTATTCCTGACATCGTTTGTATTGATTTCTGAATTGATTACTTTTGTTTTTAAGAAATTATATAAAATGATTGACGTTAAAAATGCTTACATCGCCTTTATTAGTTTACAAAAAGTTGGACATAAAGTTCGAGAAGAAGCTAACATTTTTGCCGATAAAACACTAGAATACGATGAATCTAAGGAAGAACAATTGGTACCTTTCTTATTAAGTCCTTTCAAAAAAACACTCGAAATTAATCGTTTCACGCATTATACAGAAAAGTTAGAATTTAATGTTTTGTATAATCAATGCAAGCAAATGTTTGATGAAGAAATAGATTTTATCGATTTTTCGCAAGAAGTTTTAAGTCATTTATACGAGAAATCATTACATCCGCAGATCAAAAGTGGTGAAGTTTTTATTGCCCTTTTCGAAAATATGATGTTCGACGGAATTCCTTGCCGTGGAATTGGAATTTATAAATTAGAGAATAAGAAGAAATTCTTGCGTTTTGACGAATCACGTGGTTTAGATTACAACATTTGGAAAGGTTATAAGCTAGAAGGAATCGACAAAGCCTGTCTTATTCTTGATGCTTATCGCGACGAAGGTTTCCGCGTCTACTCTATCGATGATAAAAATGTGGAGTCAGAATATTGGAAGAAAAATTTCTTAGAAATTGATTTGATTAAGGACAACAATTACCATACGAAGAAATATATGGAGTTGATTACAGATTTCTCGAATGATTTTCTTTTGGATAAAACAGACAAAAAACAACAAGCAGAATTTATCTCAAATTCGATAAATGTGTTGAATTCGAATGAAGTTGTAACGAATGAAATTTTTGAAGATCAAGTTTTGAAACCTTTCGAAATTATTGATGAATTCAAAGAATATAAGAAAGATTATAGCGAAAATAATCGTGTTGAATTTGTGGAAGCTTTCGAAGTTTCAGTTCCAACTTTGATGAAAGAATCTAAGAAAATTAAAAGTGAAATTAAATTAGATACAAAGATTAACATCAAATTAGATTTGACAAATCCTGATGCAGCTGAAGAATATTTGGAGCGTGGTTTTGACGAAGAAAAGAAAATGTATTATTATAAAGTCTATTTCAATTCTGAACAATAAATTAAAGGCTCCTATTTTGGAGCTTTTTTTTTGATATTAATTCAATTTCAAAATACATTGATGATTCAAAATCTCAAAACCATTTTTCAGCCAAAAACCTTTTGCAAATTGATTTTCAGCTGTAAATTCTAATTCAATATATGCTTGATCGTTCAAGAAATTTATCGCTTCTTTAACCAATTTAGAAGCGATGTTTTGATTGCGATAATTTGCATCAACATACAACGAATCTATTCTTCCTTTTGATTTAATCACAAAATATTTCGGACGAAGATGTTTCGAACAAATAATATATCCCGTCAACTGATTTTCTATTTCGGCTACAAATATTTTTATATTCTGTTGATGTAAAATTCCCTTGAAAAAATCATCAATATCATGTTTGTAGGTCAAATCTATTTGATACAATGCATTAAACTCTTGATGATGTTGTAACAATTTTATCATCATTCTTTTCAGTTCAGGAATATCATTTTCTACGGCAATTCTTATCATATCTAAAAATAAAAAAATCCAGTTAAAAAACTCTAACTGGATTTACTAAAAACTATTGTTTATCTAGTTTTATTTTGTCTTGACCTTGTTGCAATTGATACAACTCTATAATATCCTCAATTGGATAATTAAACCAATCAACTTGTTTTTTGATTTTCGAATTTTGATCTAAATACAAATATGTCGTGAATTTCATCGCTGGAAACTTCATTCCATTATAGGTATAAGGCGAAAATTCTCCGTTTGCAATAATCATCGAATCGTTAGAAAATAATTCATTTACTTTCAATAATTTATTATTTTCATATTGCATCGTTTGATCACTCCAACGAATAATATCATTCAATAAATAACGCGGGTCTACCGTAGAACCTCCCGAATATTGTGCTACATTTTCATATACCAAACTATCATTGTAAAAAGACAACATTTTCTTGTAATCTTTTCGAGATGAATAATTTTCGAAAAAACGTTTTCCTAATTCATCATTTTTACTGGCTGAAGAAGAATTACAACTTACTAAAAAAGTAATTGCAATAAGACTTAAAATCCATGTAAATTTTATTTTCATTTGTCTGAAATTCTTGTTAAATAATTTTCACCATTATCATCAGCCATTCCATCTTCATTGAGAATCATAATCTCCGAATTGTCCGACCAACGTAAAAATTGAAAAGGTAATTTTTTCTTTTTTGAATCAATCTCCATCAACGATCCATCATCTTTTTTGAATAATTCTCCGTTATAAGATTGACCTTTGTATTCAGCAGTAAATTTATCATCTGCTAATTTCAAAACAATTTTATCCCCAAAATATTTTCCTTCAAAAACACCCTTATAAACAAGCGTTTCATTTGTAAAAACAGAATTTTTTTCTAAAGACAATACATCTTCATGCGATAAGCTATCTGAACTTTTATCCACTTCTACATTGTCCTTTTTACAAGAAAATAAAAAGAGTTGACTGATAAATAGCAAAAAGAAAATCTTTTTCATCTGAGATGAATTATTTTTTCACGAATTGTTCAACATCTTTTCTCGAAATTGGATCATCACCCAAAATCAATAAACGTTCAACAACATTTCTTAACTCACGAATATTTCCTGACCAATCTAATTCTTTCAAAGCATCATACGCTGAATTATCAAAAGATTTTTGACTTGTTGTATCAGTAATAAAATGTTCAACCAAAGCAGGAATATCATCTTTACGATCATTAAGTGCTGGAACATTAATGATAATTACCGCTAAACGATGGTATAAATCCTCGCGAAAACGACCTTCCTCAATCTCTTTTCGTAAGTCTTTATTTGTTGCAGCAATTACACGAACATTTACATTAATCTCTTTCTCAGAACCAACTGGCGAAACTTTTCCTTCTTGTAGCGCACGCAAAACTTTTGCTTGAGCAGAAAGACTCATATCCCCTATTTCATCTAAAAAAATTGTTCCTCCATTTGCCAATTCAAACTTACCTTGCTTGTCTTTAACAGCTCCAGTAAACGATCCTTTCACATGACCAAACAATTCACTTTCGATTAATTCAGCTGGAATTGCCGCACAATTCACTTCAACCAAAGGTTTTACATTACGATTACTTTTCTCGTGTAAATGATGAGCAACCAACTCTTTACCTGTTCCATTTGGACCAAGAATCAATACACGAGCGTCTGTAGCAGCCACTTTATCTATAATTTGTTTTACTTCTGCAATTGCAGGAGCATCACCAATCATTTCATATTTTTTAGCAACTTTTTTCTTTAAAGCTTTATTTTCTTTCTTCAATTCTTTATTCGAAGACAGCAACGATTTACGGTCTAAAGCATTACGAACAGTCGTCAATAATTTATTAAGATCTGGTGGTTTTGAAATAAAATCGTACGCACCTTTTTTGATCGCATCTACAGCCAAATCAACATCTCCGTGCCCCGTTATCATCACCATTGTTAAATCAGGATTGTATTCCATCGCTTCCGATAAAACTTCCATCCCATCTTTCAACGGCATTTTTATATCACTTATAATTAAGTCGTATTCTTTTTCTTTTATTTTTTCAAGCCCTATAGCTCCGTTTTCAGCTTCATCCACATTCCATTTTGGATTTTCGTCCATTAAAATGCTTTTCAAAACGTTGCGAATTGCCTGTTCATCTTCGATTAATAAGATATTTGACATCGTTTAGATCGTTTATTTTTGTAAAATTAAAATAGACTCAAAGATAATTGAAATTATTATTTTTGAGTCTACTTTTGATATAGATTTTAATACTTTTTTTAAGATGTTTTCACTTTTCGTGCATTTTCTAAACCTAATTCTTTTATAGAAACTTCTCTCATTTCTATTTTTCGAATTTTCCCTGAGATAGTCATAGGGAATTCTTGTACAAACTTCCAATATTTAGGACGTTTGAAATGAGCAATGGATAAACAATAAGCCTTCAATTCGTCTTCTGTTACACTAATACCATCTTTCACTTTCACCCAAGCCATTACTTCTTCTCCATATTTGATACTTGGAACGCCAATAATTTGAACATCAGAAATTGATTCATGTTCGTACAAAAAATCTTCAATCTCTTTTGGTGAAATATTTTCTCCTCCTCTGATAATAATATCTTTAATTCGTCCAGTAATATTAATATAACCATCAACATCCATAGTCGCTAAATCACCAGTATGCAACCAATTATTTTCGTCAATAACTTGCGCAGTTGCTTCCGGATTGTTCCAATATTTTTGCATGACGGAATAACCTCTTGTACAAAATTCACCAGCAATTCCACGAGGTAAAATATCTCCTGTTTGCGGATCAATAATCTTAATTTCTAAATGATCTTGAACTGTTCCAACCGTCGAAACTTGCTTTTCTAAAGGTGTTCCGATAATAGTTTGTGTAGAAACTGGCGAAGTTTCTGTCATCCCATAACAAATCGAAACTTCTTTCATATTCATTTTAGCTTGCACTTTCTTCATAATTTCAATCGGACAAGGCGAACCAGCCATTACACCAGTTCTCAAAGATGTTAAATCGAAACGATCAAAATTTGGTAATTCTAATTCCGCAATAAACATCGTCGGAACTCCATAAAGTGATGTACACTTTTCCATTTCGACTGCATTTAAAGTCTTTGCAGGATCAAAACTATCCGAAGGAATTACCATACAAGCGCCATGCGAAGTACACGCCATATTACCAATTACCATTCCGAAACAATGATAAAATGGAACAGGAATACAAACACGATCACGATGCGTATAATTTAATCGAACACCAATAAAAAAACCATTGTTCAATAAATTATGATGCGTTAAAGTTACTCCTTTTGGAAAGCCTGTTGTTCCAGATGTATATTGAATATTTACAGCATCATCAAACTGAACAGATTGCTCTATTTGATGCACTTCTGAAGTCGAAATTTCTTCTCCTTTAATCAAAAAATCATCCCAATTTTCTTCAAAAATAATGATATGTTTTAGTAATTTCGCATTCTCTTTTACATTATTCAACATCACTTTATACTCACTTGTTTTGAAGCTTAAAGAAGCAAAAACTGCAGAAATTTCAGCTTGATTTAATACAAATTCGAGTTCATTTTCACGATAAGCAGGATTCAAATTAACCAAAATCATTCCCACACGGGCCGTTGCATATTGTAACAATGTCCATTCCGCACGATTTGGCGCCCAAATACCTACGCGATCTCCTTTTTGCAAACCAATTGCAATCAATGATTTTGCTATTTGTTCGGTTTGTGAATAAAATTCTGTATACGTCGCTCTATAATTTTGATCTACGCAAACCAAAGCCTCTTGTTGCGGATATTTTGCAACTGTATTTCGTAAATTTTCGCCAATTGTTTCTCCTAAAAGAGGATATTGTGATGCACCACTTGAGTATGATAAGTTAGAAATCATGCGCTTATATTCTATGTTTTTAAAATTACTTTCCAACTCAAACTTAACAACGATTTTCAGGAAAATAAATTTATCAAATACAAGATTTATGATTTCTAAAAGAATCGTATTTTTTTATTAAAATCAAAAATGAATTCAAAAAAATGAAGGTTTATTTTTAACAAATACTTAAAATAACTCCATCAAATTATCCTTAAATTGTAAAAAATTACTGAAAAATGAATACAATAAACCACGACAATTATACTTCTATTTACGATGGAATAGAAGTTGTAGATGCTTTACAGACACGTATTGCTGACATCAAGAAAACATTAATAATTGTAACAGAATTAGATAAATGGGATTATGCATATGCAGAAGGTAAATGGACTATCAAAGAAATGATACAACATTGTATAGATTGCGAACGTATTTTTTCTTATCGTGCGCAACATATTGCGAGAGAAGATTCACAAACATTAAATTTCTTCGATGAAAACGCCTATGTATTGACTTCGAATGCAAATGAAAGAAAGCCTGAAGAATTAATAAAAGAATGGACTAATTTGATGAAAGCAACTTACTTTCAGTTTGAATCTTTTAATGATCAAACTTTAAACAAAATAGGAAAAGTTGGTAATCGAGAGTATTCTGTTGAGAAAATCGGTTATGTAATGGCTGGTCATTCCATCCATCATATGAATGTAATTAATGAACGATATTTATAAAAAAAGTCAGCTTCTAAAAAGCTGACTTTTTTATTTCGGCATCACATTATAAGTTGGATCTTCTTCGATATTTACCTCAATAACGCTTTTTGCATTTTCTAATAATCGAATAGAATCTTTACTCAAATGTCGCAAAATTACAATTTTATCTTGTTGTGCATATTTAGATGTAATAATATGTAAAGATTCAATTGCACTCATATCAACTATTCTACTCTCTTTCAAATCTATAACAATTATTCTTGGATCAGAATTAATTTCAAATTTCTCTAAAAAAGTAGAAGTCGAACCAAAGAAAAGTGGTCCATAAATCTCATATATTTTTCGTCCATTTTCATCAACAAATTTACGTGCTCGAATACGTTTAGCATTATCCCAAGCAAAAACCAAAGCCGAAACGATAACACCTACAAAAACAGCCAAAGCAAGGTTATGTAACACAATCGTGATAATCGCCACCAAAATACTTACAAACACATCCGATTTTGGCATTTTTGTTATTAATTTAAAAAATCCCCATTTAAAAGTCGAAATCGCAACCATCATCATTACACCAACAAGTGCTGCCATTGGAATTTTCTCAATCACTGGAGCACCAATTAGAATAATAATCAAGATTGTAATTGCACCAATTGCTGGTCCTAATCTCGAACGAGAACCTGCATCTAAATTAACAAATGTCTGAGCAATCATTGCACAACCTCCCATTCCACCGAAAAAACCATTTGTAATATTTGCAGCACCTTGCGCCAAACATTCTTTATTCGACGAACCTTTCGTTTCAGTCACCTCATCCACCAAAGTAAGCGTTAGCAAAGTTTCAATTAACCCAACCGAACCCATAATAATCGAATAAGGCAAAATAATTTTCAAGGTTTCTAACGTAAACGGAACACTCGGAATATGAAAACTTGGCAGTTCTCCTTTGATACTCGCAATATCACCAACAGTCTTTGTATCAATATGAAATCCGATTACCAATAGAAAAGTCACAAGAATTGCAACCAAAGAAGCTGGAATAATTTTCGTTAATTTCGGAAAGAAATAAACTATCAGAACTGTAATTAGCGTCAATCCAGCCATCGTATAAAAAGGTGTACCACTCAACCAACTCGTTATTCCATTCGTAGTTGATTTGAATTGTTCTATTTGTGACATAAAAATAACAACCGCCAAACCATTTAGAAAGCCATACATAACAGGTTGAGGAATTAAACGAACAAATCTTCCTAATTTGAAAACACCAACTACTATCTGGAAAACTCCTGCTAAAGCAACCGCAGCAAAAATATATTGCTCACCATACGTAGCATTCAACGCGATTAAAGTGATAACGGTAGCACCTGCTCCACCCGCAACCATCGCTGGTCTTCCTCCAAAAACCGCCGTTACAATTCCCATGATAAATGCACCATATAAACCTATTAAAGGTGATAAACCAGCTAAAATTGCAAACGAAAGCGATTCAGGAATCATTGTCATAGCAACAGTTAAGCCGGCTAATATTTCGTTTTTATAATTTATTTTTTGATTGAATTTTAAATATTCAGCAATCGACATCAGAAGTTTTATTTCATGCAAAAGTAACAATTACTACGCATCTAAAATTAGTAAAAAGCTAGATTAAATATCAAATTACATACTAATCATTGAAGTAATTTTATAATTGTTAAATATTTCTTAATAAATATTTAACAATTAAGATGTATAGCAAGTGTATTTTTGACGAAATTTAATTTCTAATGAAACATCTTTTAAAACTCTCCTTATTCATTCTAGGTCCATTCGTTTTGGCTCAAAGCGGCGTTATCTCAGGAAAAGTTATAGATTCTAACGATCAATTTTCGTTACCAGGAGCTACAATTCGCATCGAGAATTCCAATAAATATACTGTATCTGACCAAAATGGTAATTATCAATTTCTAAATCTTACGCCTGGTATTTATACCATTTATATTGATTATTTGGGATACGAAACCATTTCAAAACAAATAGAAGTTACCGAAAATAAAACAGCCGTTATTGATTTTTCTCTAAACGCAGGTTACAATGAACTAAATGAAGTTGTTATAGTTGGAGATTATTTAAAAGGGCAAGCAAAAGCATTGAATCAACAAAAAAATAACGGAAATATTACCAATATTATTTCTTCAGATCAAGTTGGTCGTTTTCCAGATTCTAACATCGGAGATGCGTTAAAACGTGTGACTGGAGTTACAATGCAAAACGATCAAGGTGAAGCCAGAAACATTATCATTAGAGGTTTATCGCCTGAATTAAATTCGGTCATGTTAAATGGAGATCGTATTCCATCTGCCGAAGGTGATAACCGAAATGTACAAATGGATTTGATTCCTGCGGAAATGATTTCATCTATCGAAGTGAACAAAACTTTGACACCAGATATGGATGCAGACGCAATTGGTGGAGCTGTAAATTTGATTACGCGTGCTGTTCCAAACAAAGAGCGTATTTCTATAACGGCTTCTGGTGGTTATGCACCAATTCGCGAAAAAGGCTTGTACAATTCAGCTTTTTTATATGGAAATAGATTCTTTGACAAGAAATTAGGTGTGGTTGTTTCAGGAAGTTATCAGGTTCAAAATTTTGGTTCGGATAATATCGAAGCAGTTTGGGACAAAGATGAAAATAAAACCTATTTGTCACAATTTCAGATTCGTAAATATGACATTCAACGCGTAAGAAGAAGTGCGTCTTTTTCGGCAGATTATAAGTTTAATGAAAACAATAGAATTGATCTTTCTGCTATTTACAATTGGCGTGACGACCGAGAAAATCGTTATAGAGTAACTTATCGCGATTTAGAATTTGATGAAAAAACAGGAACTTACAAAGGAAATATACGTCGCCAAACAAAAGGTGGAATTGATAATAACCGCAATAAAAATACGCGTTTAGAAGATCAACGTGTTTACAATGTTTCGTTACGAGGAGAGCATTTATTATCACCAAAAATCGATATGGATTGGGCTGTTTCTTACTCAAAAGCGAGCGAAGACAGACCAAATGAGCGCTACATTGATTATCGTGCAAAAGGTGTTACGTTTAATGAAGATTTATCTGATGCAAAATATCCAAATGTAACAACAACTTCTGCAGAAGATTTGACCAAATTCAAAGTTGGATCATTATCAGAACAACACGATTATACAGATGAAACAGAATTTGGTGCAAAGCTTAATTTCAGAGTTCCCTTAAGTCTTATTCCAAATCAGAAAGGACGCTTACGCTTTGGTGGTCGCCTTCGATTGAAAGACAAAGAGCGCGAAAATATTTTCTATTCATACGAAAGCATAGATGGAATGGGAAATTTGAGTACTCAAAATCCTGTAAATTGGTCAAGCAATCGTTTCAATGCTGGTAAAAAATACCAAGCTGGATATTTCTATTCAAATCATCAATTAGGAAATTTAGATTTAAACAATACAAATCTATTCGAATCTAACTTAGAACCTTCTGAATATCTAGCCTCTAACTATAAAGCGAAAGAATATATTTCGGCAGGATACATTCGTTGGGATCAAGATCTATCATCTAAAACATCTTTGATCGTTGGTGTTCGTATCGAAAATACTTCGATAGATTATACTGGGAATTATGTTCAAGATGAAGAAGATTTAATTGGAGAAATCAAGCACAAAAACGATTATACAAACGTTTTACCAAGTCTTTCTTTGAAACATAAATTTACAAATGATTTTATTCTAAGAGCGGCTTTCACAACAAGTATTGCACGACCAAATTATTACAGTTTAGCACCTTTTGTAAGTGTTTTGAAAGAAGATACAGAGCTTTTTGCAGGTAATCCAAATCTGAAAGCGACCTACGCCATAAACTATGATTTAATGGTTGAAAACTATTTCGAAAATATCGGAATTGTTTCGGGAGGATTTTTCTACAAAAAATTAAACGATTTCATCTATACATACAAAAACAATACATTTACAACAAATGATTTCCAAACACTTTTTCCTGACGTAGCAAACCCAGTTCCTGCTGGAGAAAACTGGAAAATGACACAAGCTAGAAATGGAGATCACGTGAATGTTTTTGGGTTTGAGGTTGCATTTCAGCGTCAATTAGATTTCATTCCAGGCGAATTTTTCAAACATTTGGGAATTTACCTTAACTATACATACACCGATTCGAAAGCCAAAGGAATTACCAATGAAGATGGTGATTTGAGAGAAGATCTTGATTTACCTAAAACAGCTCCACACATGTTCAATGGTTCGTTAGCATTCGAGAACAAAAAGTTCTCTGCACGTATTTCGGTTAATTATACAGCCGCTTATTTAGACGAAATTGGAGGAAATGCTTTCGAGGATAGTTACTATGACAAACAATTATTTTTAGATGCAAATGCGTCGTATAAATTCTCGAAGCAATTACGAATTTTTGCAGAAGCAAACAATTTAACAAATCAACCTTTACGTTACTACCAAGGAGTTTCGAGTCAAACAATGCAACTCGAATATTATCAACCACGTTTTACTTTAGGTCTAAAGTTTGATTTCTAAACAATTATGAAAAAAATATTCATCACATTATCACTATTCACTATTCTATTTTCTTGTGAATCCTCTAAACTGGCTCCAGTTCCTACAAATGCAGTAAAACCAACTGTTACAACAGAGCAAACACCAAATGACACTGATGATCCTGCAATTTGGATCAATTATCAGAATCCTGAAAAATCACTTATTATTGGAACAGATAAACAAGAAGAAACGGGCGGTTTATATGCCTATGATTTGAATGGTAAAATCGTAAACCAAATCGTTCCACTTAATCGTCCAAATAATGTAGATGTTATGTACGGTTTTCCTCTGAATGGAAAAAACGTAGACATTGCAGTACTTACCGAACGTGCAAACAATAAAATTAGAATTGTTTCGCTTCCAGATTTTAAATTGATTGACAATGGCGGAGTCGAAGTTTTCAAAGACGAAACATTACGAGACCCAATGGGAATTGCGCTCTACAAAAGCAAAAACAACAAGTTTTATGCAATCGTTGGTCGTAAAGATGGTGTAAGTGGCGAATACCTACATCAATATGCATTAGAAAACAAGAACGGAAAAATAGAAGCAACTTTAGTACGCAAATTTGGAAATTATTCGGGTAATAAAGAGATTGAAGCCATTGCAGTTGACGAAGAATTAGGCTTTATTTATTATGCTGACGAAACAGCAGGAATTAGAAAATATTATGCTGATCCAGAAAAAGGAAACGAAGAAATTGCATTTTTTGGGCAAAAAGATTTTAAACGCGACCACGAAGGAATTGCAATTTATAAAACCAATGCAACAGATGGCTATATCTTAATTTCGGATCAACAAGCAAATTATTTTAATGTATACAAACGACAAGGTGAAGCTTCAAATCCGAATGAACACAAATTGATTGCTAAAATCCCAGTTTCTACTATCGAATGTGACGGAGCTGATGCTATAAACTTCAATTTTGGAACTAAATTCCCAAAAGGTTTCTTTGTTGCTATGAGCAATGGAAAAACATTCCAAATCTATGATTGGCAAATAATTCAAAACGAAATTGATAAACAAGCAAAATAATTATACATTCACACATAAAAAATCCGAGCTCATAGCTCGGATTTTTTAGTTATATAGCAGCACCTTTTTTGTCAATATAACATCATTTGCACTTATATTTTTTTGTAAACAAAGCCAATCAAAACAAACTTTATGAAAATTTTCTACATATTTTCTACATAAAAACTTCTACTCCACTTCATCGAACAAACATCGAACAAACATCGAAGAACAAATATAGAATAGATATAAAACCATCGAAGAACTATCGAAGAATCATCGAAAAAACAAACACATAAAAACAGTACATAACTTATAATCAATTGATAATCAATTAATAGAAAAGACAAAAACAGATAACCAAGGAAAAAGAAAGAAAAATAAGGAAAAAACCTGACAATTAGAGAAATTTTAAGAAAATAGAATTTTTGTCAATATATATTGCTGAACTTTAGCATAATAACCCCTAAAAAAATAAAACAATGGGAAAAATTTATGATTCACTTTTAGCAGGCTCTTCAGGACGCACAGGGCGTATAGTTGTAGCAAATGTAAATGGTCACGAGATTTCAAGAATCAGACCTAAAAAAAGAACCAAAGCACCATCAGAAAAACAATTACTCGTTCAGCAAAGAATGAAACTTGCCATAGACTTTATGACCTCATACAGAGCCTATGCTTGCAAACACTATGGTTATCGTACAGGCATGCGATCTTCTTACAATCAAGCGTTTACCAACATCACAACAAACCTTGTAATAGACTATTCAACAGCCACTATAACACCAAATTACCAAAATATTTGTTTCTCCAAAGGTGCATTATTAGCCGCCATTCCATTATCTATTACTTTAGTATCAGCCGCAATGGTCGAGATAAACTGGCAGAACAATGCTTCACCCACATCAGACACAGCTACAGATATGTTGCAAATATTAGTAGCAGTAGAAAACGAAAACAATACATTTTTTATTGAAAATGCAACAGAACGAATGAACGAAACTTACACTTTAAGCCTATCCAACTTTCAAATAGGTAAAACCCTACACTTTTGGATTGCCTTCCGTTCACAAACAGAAGACCAAGTGTCAAACTCAGTTTATTTAGGTGCCATTAGTACTTAAAAACATATTCCTAAGGCTAAAATAATCTAATCATATTTAGCCTTAGGAATATTAAAGTTAAATGACCCACATAAAATTGTCAATCATTATACCTCTTCAAAATATCCAAAAACAATAAACTCCTCAAATAGTAGTTCTTAGAACCTAATCTAAAAAACTTAATCTCACCTTTTTTGCGACACCTATCCAGAGTCTTTTCAGATATACCAAACAATTCAGCAACCTCTTGATCCGTCATCAACTCATCTTTAGTCAATTTAAAATCCTTTGTACTATAACGTTCTACAAACTCCGCATAGATTTGCTGAAGTTCCAAAAATGTAAATTCTGTTTCCTTCATACTACAGCTTTTATAAAAACAATACACATTGGTAATTATTTAATAATGACTAATTTACAAATAAATAAAATATAATACCATATATTAAGCATTTAACTCACAAAGCTTGTTGTATAAATGAAGAAAATAGCCTCTCAAGAAGATAATAAGGCTGTAATCATCCAAGACTCTAAAATCACAAAATGAAAAGAATCTTTTTACATGAAAAATGCACAACTGAAATAAATTTAGTTAACCAAAAAAAAATCCTATTCGAAACAAATAGGATGTATTCTGCTAAATATTTTAATAAAATTACTTGTAGTTAATGAATTGCGAAGGATAATCTGTTTCAATAATATCTGGTCGAGAAATTAAATGCTGAATATAACCCCTTGCCCTTTCTATATCGGTTGGCAATTTATCCGTAGAAGGCGCAATGGCAATCATCACCATAACACCTTTTTTACGCAAATAAGCTATCATTTCTTTTTGTTCTTCTTTCACTTCCAAACCAATCCAAGCAATCATTCTATCATACGAAACATTTAGTTTCTCAAAACTTTCAACATCTTTCATCGAATGAAAAGGTTTCATAAACATTACATACTCAAGATGTTTTGCATAATAAGCAACCTCATCATCTTTTCGCAAACCTAAAACTACATTAGGATAAGGATTTTCTTTCAGAAATTTCACATAAGTTGCATACGGAACACCTTTATTATCCAATTGAAAAATAGTTTTTCCTTGACTCCAATCCAAAGCTTCTTTTAGTGTCGGAATTTTAAAATCAGTCAACTTTCCTTCCCTATCTTTTAATTTCGCATGTTTTATTTCAGCATAGGTATAATCTTTTACCTTTCCTTGCATATTTGTCGTACGATTCAAGGTATCATCATGCATCAAAATAAGAACAGAATCTTTTGTAAGTTGAGGATCTATCTCAAAAAAAGAAGGCATAATAGACAAGGTTTTCTCAAAAGCCTCAATACTATTTTCAGGATAACCAGGCATCATACCTCCTCTATGTCCCGAAATAATAACAGGTTTATTTTCATCTTGTTCAAAATATGATTTCAACTCATCAAAACTCTTAATATCAACCGTATGCAACTGAGCATTAGCCACAGCAACTGTGGCTAAAACACTCAATAAACTAATTATTCTTTTCATAAAAATGATAATTAAAAACTATATCTAAATCCTATCTGAATTTGATAAGGACTAAACGCATAACTTGTTTTTCCTGTATTAGTATTTACATTATATACAAAATGCTTCTCTGTCGCATCAAAACTTTTAATTGAATAAATATTTTGCTTTCCAATACGAGGACCAACACCCCAATCTTTACTCAATAAATTCGCTACATTGAAAATATCAAAACCAACTTCAAATTTATGCTTCTCAACAATATTGAACTTCTTTGTTAAACGCAAATCAAACGTTCCAGCAAACCCATTAATACCTCCATTTCTTTCTGCTATTTTTCCAAAACTTTTGCGGATATAATCTTTTGTATGTTTTTCTACTTCTGGATTATCTAAAATTGCCTGAATTCCTTTCTTTAAATAATCTGGTGTTGATGCACTATTTGGATCATAGATATAAGCCAAATCATTCGAATTCACAAAATCTCCATTCATGTTACCATTCACTGCCAACGAATAACGAGTTCCTCCTATTCCACTAAAACGAACACCAGCAGTCATTCCCCAAAAAGTTGGTGATTGTCCATACACAACCAGTTTATGACGGAAATGTGTATCAGAATAATTCATTTTACTTAAATTTCGAGGATCTTCAGCAACCATCAAACTCAACGTCGCTGTATTCGCAACATTACCATTATAAGAAGTATTATCTTTCGAATCATTCCAAGTATATGAAACAGAAATCTGTCCATCCTTGAAATAACGATACGTACCATCTAACACAAATGCATATTGATCTTTTTTACCATCACTAATTAATTCTAAAACACGACCCAAGTCTTTCGTTTTACGTCCATTTACCCAATTGGCAGCTCCATTTGTAGGGTTTATTGTTGACGCTGGCACATAAACACCACGATTCGCCTCTTCTGCAATTCTAAAAAATGGTTCATCAACCATATTACGATCCACATACATATAGTTGTTACGCGCCCAGTTAGCATAAGCACTAATTCCTACACGCAAACGATCACTAAAAAAATGGTTATAAGAAGCATTTAACTTATACACCGTTGGCACTTTCGCATCTTTACTATTCGCATTTATTGTGATTAATTTTTCAATATTAGGATTATTGAACAAATCTTTTCCCGGAGCAGTATCAGGATTTTGTCTATAACCAATAAAATCTGGCGTTGGCACTAAAGCACCTTCAATATCTACCGCAGCAACCTTGGTCCCATCAAACAACATATTATTAATCATAGAATAAGGATTAAGTGAAGAACCAAAAATACCTCCACCAAATTTTACGAAATCTTTTCTATTTTGATTAACATCCCAAGTCAATTGAAAACGAGGTTGAATTTGCCACGTATTAATCTTATTATCAGTTCTAACACCCAATTGTTTATCAGCAATTTCATTGTAGTTTGCACCATTCAAGTATTGCATATTCTCTACACGCAAACCAGCCATTAAGTCTAAACCAGGAGAAAGCTCTGTTTCCATTTGTCCATAAACCGCAGAACTTAGTTGATTAATAACTGTAGAAGGATCATCCGTCAATCTAATCTCTCTTGCATAACGATAAGGTGTCATGTTCTTAAAATTGTCCATACCAGTAAAATAAAAACGTCCGTTCATTTCACTACCATACACATTTACCATTCTGTAATACGAGAAATCTCCACCAAAAGTATATTTGATATTATTTCGGTTGATATAAATATTATTCACCAATTGCACAACATCTCCTTTAAACCATTCTGGAGAAAAGCGTTGTCCACCTAACTGAATATTTGTAAACTGATTTTTACCATTAATCGTAGAACTAATTCCTTCTACAATCGCACGCGGAATAGATGCAGTTGGTAATTCCTTTGATGCTAATACAGATTGGTTCTCTAAAAAATACTGAACTTTTAATTCATTTGTAATATCATCATTAATATCAGTTCTCAACGATAACATCAAACTATTATCAGTTTTCTTACGATCAATATACGATTCGTACATATTGATTGTTGTATTATCTCCTTCTGATAATAAATCTTTTTCATGTACAAAATTATTACGAAGCGTTAATAAATTTCTCGCATTAATCTGCCAATCTAAACGTAAAAATGCAGCATTTGTATCTTTATTCTTATTAAATGATCCAAACTGAGGATTATTCGAAACACCATATTTTTCACGCGCAATGCTCAAAAATTGATCTAAAGTAGATTGCGTTACATTAAATAAAGCTTCATCACTTTCATTATTAATATTTGCAATGAATAATGGACGTTTATCAACTTGTCTATCCCAAGCAACAAAAAAGTGCGCTTTATCTTTCTTAATTGGTCCTCCCAAAGAAAAACCATATTGATAAGTAGAGAACTCATTATCTCGTTTATTTCCACGAATATCATACGGACTCGAAAGCCAATCTGTACGACCATACAAAAATGCACTTCCTTGCATTTTATTCGTCCCAGACTTTGTAACAGTACTAATTGTTCCACCACCAGCACGCCCGTTTGTTACATCATATTCATTTGTTACCACTTTAAACTCACGAATCGCTTCCATCGAAATAGAATAAGAAGACGAAGTAGAACCTCCTGCAATAGTACCTCTATTAGACATTCCATCTATCGTATAATCAACAGACGAAGATAATTGACCACCAATACTTGTTCCATTGCTCAACGGAGATAAATCTATTAAAGAAGTGAAATTTCGTCCATTTACAGGTAAAGTTTGTAAATCTTTTGCCGATACAGAAGTAGACGCACCAACTTGTTTAATAGAACTTTTTAAAGTTTGCCCACTTACCATCACTTCATTCAATTCAGTCGTTCCATTTGTAAATTTGAACGGAACCCAAATTAAATCTCCTTGATTCAAACTATATCCTTCTAAGATCTCCTCACCATGTTCTTCCGAAATAATAGTAACTGTATAAGGAGAACCTAATGGCAACTGCTTTAAGTTATACTCTCCTTTTTCATTCGTTTTCGTAGAAGCTGTAAATCCTGTCGATTCATTTTTCACAACAATGGTTACATTGTGCAAATCCGAACCATTAGCATCAGTAATTTTTCCCGATATACCTGCTAAATCTCCCTGTGCATAAACTGCAGTAGTTGCTCCCATCACAAAAACAACTGCTGATAGTTGAAATAAATTAAGTTTCATGTATATGTTTTATTTGAAACCCAAAATTATTTTTTACCTCACAATATGGTGTTACTTAATAATTAAGAAAGCTTTAACTAAAAGTCATAAAAAAGGTAATAGTTACAAGAAATTTAAACGTTTAATAAACCTTAAGAATTTGGTTTTAAGATTTAAAAGAGTATTTAAAGAAAATAATATGTTAAAAATCCGAGCATTCGCTCGGATTTAATTATACGATTATAGCTTTTTTTCGTGTAGATTTCTTCATTCTATACATAACGTAAATAATTACAGATAATAGAAATGAAAAAATAAAGTATCGGATTGCTAACCCATTTTGAGTATCAACTTTACCAGTACTTGAGATAATAAAACTTGTAAGCGAAGTAATAATATACGTCATTCCTCCCATCAAACCACCAGCAACACCAGCATTTTTAGGAAAAGCCATCATATTTGAAGTAAAGAATGATGTGAATAAAATTCCCGAACAAATATGAATGAAAAACGCAAAGAATAATAAAACAAATAGATTTTGAACAAAGAAACCTGCGATAATCAAAAGAGAAATCAAAACTAATTGTACAATAATAGGTAAAGCTATACTTTCTTTAAAGTCAAGATGCATTCTTTTCTTTCCTACAAATCCGCCAATCATCCACGAAAAACCTAAAATTAAAGTTGAATAACCAATCACTACAGAATTAAAATGATAGGTATTTTCAATTAAAAACGGACCAATAATATTGAAAATCATTACAATAGAATAAGCAACAGCCTGTATCATAATTCCAACTATAAATAATTGATTGCTAAGCATCATTCTATAAGTATCAATAACGTTTTTCAAATTCAATTTAGTCTTTTCAACAATACTTTCCCCACTAAAAATCAATTCAAAAATTAAAATTAAAGCAGCGTAAATAGCTAAAAAATAAAAATTCGCATGCCAATTGAACAACTTTTCTAAATATCCACCTAAAAATGGAGCCAAAATAGGTCCGCATGACCAAACAATCGTGAAATAACCTAAATAATGTTTCGCCTTTTCTGGTGTATGAATATCAATAAAAAGTGCTCGAGTTGCAATAACAATAATCGCAACTGAAATTCCTTGAATAATTCGAAGAAAACAAATCAACAAAATGCTATCTGTACTCGCGATAACTAAACTTGTGATTAATACGACAAATAATGCTACAATTTTTGGATAATATCGTCCAATTGCATCCAAAATACTTCCAATAAACAATTGAGATAAACCATAACTCAATAAAAAACAAGTCAGAGTTAATTGAATACTACTTTCTGGAACTATCAACGATTTTGCCATCGACGGAAATGACGGCAAATAGATATCTGTTACAAATCCCGAAATTGGAATCGAAAAGAAACCAAGTATACTTATAATTTTTTTCCTTTTTTCTGATGCTTCTCTCAACATAAATCATTTTTTACTATGCAAAAGTAAAATGAATGTGAAATTGAGGAATTAAAAAAGACAAATAAAAAATTACAAAAATCAAATAAATTAATTTTCTTGTTTAAATTTTAATGGAGAAGTTAAAGTATGTTTTTTAAAAAAATTATTAAAATGAGCAGGTTCCTCAAAACCTAATGTATAACCAACTTGCGCAATATCCCAATCAGTATACAACAACAGGTTTTTAGCTTCTTCAACTATTTTCTGTTTAATAATTTGTGTCGTTGTTTGTTTTGTTACAGATTTCACAGATGAGTTGAGATGATTTACATGAATATTTAATTTCGTTGCAAAATCAGCGGGTGTTTTCAAAATAAGTGGATGAGCAGGAGAATCTAGTGGAAATTGTTTATTTAATAATTCATCAAACTTCTTATACAATCTCACATTTGATGGCAATTCAACCGCATGTATTTCATCAACTTTTTGTTCTAAAACATAATGAAAAATAGCAGATAAATGATTACGAATACTAAAATATCTCAATTGATAATTGGATTGATTAAGACGATACATTTCCTGAAAATAAGACAAAATCAAAGGCAATTGTTCATCAGAAATCTCAATAAAAGGAGAACTCCAATCTTTAAACAAAGATGTTTTTTTGAAGACATCAAACTCTTTATTTTCAGAAAAAAATTGTTGATTGAATAAACAAAAATAACCTTCTTGCAAACTCGATTTACATTCCCAAGTATAAGAAATATGCGGAGATGGAAGAAATAAAACCGGTTTAGAAATATATCTTTCATTATTTCCATATTTAAAAATTCCTTCACCAATCAACAAACTGATTTTGTAATAATCTCGCCGACTATATGGACTTTTAAAACTACAATATTTACGCAAAGAAATATTAAAATGCGCTTTATCGTGTTCAAAGTTAGCAGAATTCATCAATTCGGCTTGTTCTAAACTAATTTTATTATAATAATCTGCAATAGTTTCTAATTCTTGACTCATCTTTATTCTTACAAAATTCAAATAAACGACATTTTAGAATAATTATATGTTAAAAACTACATTAATCATAATATTACCTATTGTGCATTTTGATAATTTTAGCAATTAAACCGTCAATTCGAGTAAAATTCTTTTAGAATTTTTATTCATTTCATTTCTTCAAATCACTCGAACTGACAAATTTTTATTCAAAATACACAGTGGATTAAGTATTATAAAATTTCATTAACTTTAATCACATTCAAAACTCAATAAAATGCCTTGGAATCCCGAAAGATATAATCAATTCAAAAATATTCGTTATCAACCTTTTTATGATTTAGCGGATTTAATTTCTACTAATAATTTGAAAAATTGCATAGATGTAGGTTGTGGAACTGGCGAACAAACAGCAATTCTCGCTAATAAATTTGAACATGCTAATTTTTTAGGAATTGATTCTTCTAAGGAAATGCTCGAAAAGTCAAAAGAATTTGATTTAGCCAATCTTACATTTCAACAACAAACGATTGAAAATTTTGCAAATTCAGATACAACTTGGGATTTAATTTTTAGTAATGCAGCGTTACAATGGTCGGATAATCATGAAGAATTGTTTCCTAAATTAATCTCAAAACTGAATGTTAATGGACAATTTGCAGTGCAAATGCCTTGTCAAAAAGATAATGTATTGAATGTTATTTTGAGTGATTTAGCACGAGAAAAACCTTTTGCGGATTATTTGAATAATTTTCATCGAGATTCTCCTTTGTTAACGATAGATGATTATGCGAAAATCATATTTGATAATGGATTGAAGGATTTGAACATAAACATGAAAGTTTATCCAATTTACGGAAATGACGAAACAGAATTTTATAATTTCATTTCTGGTTCTGCTTTGATTCCTTATATGGAGCGTTTAACGACTAAACATCAAGAATTATTTACGACAGAATTTAAAACGAGAATTAAGAAATATTATAAGACTTTTCCTGCAATTTATTCCTTTAAGAGAATATTGTTGTATGGAAGAAAGAGTTAAACAAAAAGAGAATCAATTATGATTCTCTTTTTTGTTTATTAAAATTTAATCTAAATCGTCTAATACAGATTTTAAGATATCACAACCTTTTATAATATCTTCATCCGAAATATTAATTGGCGGTGTAATTCGTAAATTCTCGATGCTATACATTAAAAAGAAAAGAATCAAGCCTCTATTCATACATTCTTGCTGAACGCGCAACGTATATTCTGGCGATGATAACTCAGGAGCTAACATCAAACCTTTTCCGTGAATTTTCTTAATTTTTGGATGCTGAAGATTTTCTCTGAATAATTGTTCTTTACGATCAATATCATCCATTAATTTCTCTTCTTCTATAACATTTAGTAATTCTAAAGCTGCAGCTGCAATCACAGGATTTCCTCCGAAAGTCGTAATATGTCCCAATTGAGGATTTTGCTTAAGAGAACTCATAATTTTATCAGAAGTCATAAACGCACCAACAGGTAAACCACTTGCCATACCTTTTCCCATTGCCACAATATCTGGCACAACACCAAAATGCTCGAAACCAAACAATTTCCCTGTACGTCCAAATCCTGGCTGAATTTCGTCCATAATCAATAATGCACCAACTTCTTCGCAACGCTTTTTCAACTTGATAAAGAAATCATTTTCTGGTAATCTAAAACCAGAAGCACCACGAATACTTTCTACAATAACACCAGCCGTTTCTTTGGTAATTTTTTGTAAATCTTCTTCGTTATTAAAATCGATGAAATAAACTTCTGGTAACAATGGTCGGAAAGCAGCTTTCTTACGTTCATCACCCGAAACACTTAATGAACCATGTGTATTCCCATGATAGGCATTACGAAAAGAAATCAATTGACGACGACCTGTAAAACGTTTCGCTAATTTAAGCGAAGCTTCAATCGCTTCTGTTCCAGAATTCACCAAATAAACTTGATCCAATCCTTCTGGTGTTAAATCAACCAATCGCTTGCATAATTCGACTGGTTTTTCTTGCGCATATTCACCATAAACAGCGACATGCATATATTTGTTTACCTGATCTATAATCGCTTGATTGATACGCGGATGGCTATGTCCAAGTGTATTCACCGAAACGCCAGCCACAAAATCAAGATAGGCTCTTCCATCCTTTCCATAGATATAAGAGCCCTTTGCGTAATCGACTTCAAAACCAGATGCAAAATTTGTTGTTTGCGCCTGATATTTGAAAAATCCTTCTTTTAATGTTCCCATTTTATTTTAATAAAAAAAGCACAGCTGCACCGCCCATTGCATACGCTGCAACAGTAAGAGCATCTGATTTACCTTTCGAAAATTTTCTTATTTTGAACGATGAAATATCATTTTTATGAAACTTCAATTCTTTTTCTGTTCCTTTTACAACAGCATATAAGGTATCAGCTTTCCATTGCTTTGCCTCTATTGTATATTCTTTTCCTTGCGCATCTACTTTATAAAATTGATCGGGTTTGATAACATCCGAAATATTAATTGTAGAAGGATCTATCGCTACTTTCTCTTCTTTATTCTCTTGTTTTTTAGCTTTTAATGCAGCTAATTTTTCTTTACTTTCTGAAAGAGATGAACTAATTGCATTTTCATTAGGACTTTTGCGTTCTCTTCTCAATTCAGCAATATCAGCTCTGGAACGACTTCTTTCATTAGAGTTAGCCGTCTGATTATTGCCTTTAGACATTTCCAAAGCATATTCGTCAGGATCAAAAGCTTTGTAAGTATAACAACTTGATAATAATAGAATAGATAATATGATAGATGTAGTTTTCATTTATAGTTTTAGAAATTAAACGATTAATTTATGAAAAGATTATTTCGATTCGATAAAAATATCTCGCCAAGTGTTTAATCGTTCAGAAATTCGCCATTTAAAATCGGGTAAATAACGCATTTCTTCAGGAAATTTAGACAATGGATACATTTTTCCGTCCGATTTTATGCGACATGCAACCAATTCAACATCTTTTCCTACAACATCAACTTCTATAATTCCGCAATAAGAAATATTAACTCCATAACGTTCTTTCACTTTCGTTTTTTGATCCGTATCATCCATGTACGTCAACGCGACAGCATTTTCTTCTACATTTATAAAATCAATTTTATCATCCTGAAAAAGAACAGTTAAATATTTTCCTTTGATTTGATGATATTCATTTTCCACAAGCGAATCCACTTTAGCAATCACAAAAGCATTATTAAACACTTTCATCGAGTCTAATTTTTCTGTTTTCGCATTTGTATACGCTTCGATATAATCTCCTGTAACTTGGTTATCACCAGAAAATAAAATTGGATCTTTGTAAAATTGCATCAATCCTTTAGTTTGATTGTACACCAAAGAATCTGCTTTTCCGTTCGCATTCGATTTGTAAAAACGCGCTTTATGAAAAGCTTTCACCAATGAAGTCGAATCAACATCGTGACGTTTTACCGCCAACAACGTATCAGCACTTATGTAAAGCGAATCTTTATCAAACGCTTTCACAGCATACGCGTTCTTCGTTACAAAAGCCGAATCTAAGTATTTAAAAGCTTCTCCGTAATCACCTTTCAAAAATCTTTTTTCTAATGGATCATCCAAAAAAACATCGCCTTCACCTTTACCAAAACCTGTTTTATCGTTGAAATAAAGTTTTTTAGCCGTCAACGTTTTGTTTTGATAATAAACTTTTGAATTTCCTCTTAACCAAGCTTCACCTGTTTTTTTATTAAAATCTCCATCCGAAGTAATGATATATTGTGATGGATCATTTCGACGTGTAATTTTAGAATAATCGCGGAAAGTTGTAATTCCCGTAATATCATTCGTCGTCATTTTTCTCGAATAAATCGTATAATCTTTATTCGTAATAAAAACTTCTGAACCAAAATTTGCCGATTTAGACTTTACATTATACACAACATTTCGTCCTTCGACTAAAGTTCCATCAGAACCAATTGTTTTGTAAGTATCATTTACAATAATATTTCCTGTCAATCGTTCGTAAATCATTTTCTCAGAACTTATTTGTTGCGTAGGTATCTTCACTTCTACTTTCCCAATACCAGTCGCAATCTCGGTTGTACGATTATAATCCATATAATCTGCCGTAATACGAGAACTTGGATCAGTCAACACCACATCTTTGAAAGCTTTTGCAATTGTTGTGTTTCCGTCATACTCCATTTTATGCGCCGTAATTGTTTTGTCTTTGCTCACCAAACGTGCATTCGACCAAACAACAGCCAAGTTTTTATCACGATACAAAACCGCACTATCAGCCGAAATTACATCACCTTTATATTCGATTACAACATTTCCTGATAAAAAATCATTTCCCTCAAAACGTTTCGGATCATGTTCTACTAAATCAGCATGCCTTAGATTAACTTTTTCTTTTTTAGGTTTCTGTTGCGCAAAAGCACTTATCGTCATAAAACATGAAAGTAAAAAAGCAACTTTCAAGCCTGTTTTATTTCTATTTATATAATTAATTAACAATTACTTATTATTTTTATTTAATCTCTATTTCACTTCAAAAAAGTGCTAGCCAAAATTAGTATTATTTTTTTAGTCCTAAAAATTAATTATTACGTTAAAACGTGCTTTAATACTTAAAATTTTCATAATATTTTAATCAATATGATAGATTTTCAAGTCTTAATTTAATTAAAAAAATAACGATTATTCATCAAATTCAGTTTTAAAATTCTTAACTTCATATTCAATTTTATAAATCTATTAAATGCCTCAATATCAAAATGTATTAGACAGTCCAAACACCAATACTATTTTTATGGTTTGGAATTTTAAGGAAAATACTGCTTACAAAGATGCTTTCAAAAAGCTTTGCGCTTTAATTATCAATCTCAATCATTCAGCCAATACACGTTTTCCGAAAACGCAATCGAGCGTTATTTTAGGAATTAGTTACGATGCTTGGATAAAATTAAATTTACCAAAACCTTTGCCGAAAGAATTAAAACCTTTTGTTGCCATTAAAGGAGAAAAGCATGAAGCCGTTTCTACAAAAGGCGATATTCATTTTCATATCCGCTCTACGCAACAAAGCTATTGCGTTGATATTGTTTCTAATTTGACTGATTTATTGAATGATGTTGCTACTTGTCAAGAAGAAATTCATGGTTTTAGATATTGGGATGGTCGTAGTATTTTAGGTTTTGTTGATGGAACTGAAAATCCACAAGGTAACGAAAGAATAAATTTTGGTTTGATTGGCAATGAAGATTCTGCTTATACAAATGGAAGTTATTTATTTGTGCAAAAATACATTCATGATATGCAAGCTTGGAAAGATTTACCAATTTCTGAACAAGAAAAAGTAATTGGAAGATCTAAAGTTGATGATATTGAAATGAATGACGATGAAAAACCCTCGAATTCACATTCTGCATTAGCAAATGTTGGAGATGACAAAAAAATTGTTCGCGATAATATGCCTTTTGGAAATATGTCGACAAATGAAATGGGAACCTATTTTATTGCTTATGCTAGAAAGTTTAGCATTGTAGAAGAAATGTTAGAACGCATGTTTGTTGGTGAACCTATCGGAAACTATGATCGAATATTAGATTTTAGTAAAGCTAAAACTGGAACTTTATTTTTTGTTCCTTCTTTTGATTTGTTAGATCAATTTTCTAATTAAAAATAACAAAAAAGACCTTTTACGAAATCGTAAAAGGTCTTTTTATTTTATAAAATCAAGGTTATTTATTCTTACGAGTTCCGTAAAAATATAATGAATGATTATCAATTTTGATATCAAAAATATCTTCTATCGTTTGTTTGATAGATTGGATTCTTGGATCACAAAACTCCAATACTTCTCCTGTATCAGACAAAATAATATGGTCATGATTTTTGTCGAAATATGATTTTTCGTAATGCGCTTGTTGATCTCCAAACTGATGTTTACGCACCAATTTTGCTTCCATCAAAAGCTCGATAGTATTGTATAAAGTAGCACGACTAACGCGGTATTTCTTATTTTTCATTTTGATATACAACATATCAATATCAAAATGATCATCTGTAAAATAAATTTCCTCTAAAATAGCATAACGTTCAGGTGTCTTACGATGTCCATTGTCTTCCAAAAAATTCGTAAACACTTGCTTTACTATTTCGTAATTACTTGATTTTACTGATTCGTCTGTCATATAAAAAATTTGTGTAAATATACAGAATATTTCCTTATCAATGTAACGAAACAACTTTCAATTCGTACGTTTTTTCTATCTCTTGATAGTAAATCTTTATAACAACGTATAATTAACAATATATCTATATAAGAAAACGTATAATCTTTCAAAATTATTTTATCCTTTACACCACAAAGGTTAACTTTGCACACGATGGAAGAAAATTATTTAGAAAAACTGAACGAACCACAGCGTTTGGCTGTAGAAGCTACCGAAGGTCCAGTAATGGTAATTGCGGGTGCGGGTTCTGGAAAGACGAGAGTGTTAACTTATCGCATTGCTCATTTACTAAATAAAGGAGTTGATGCTTTCAATATATTGTCTTTAACATTTACCAATAAAGCTGCCCGAGAAATGAAAGAACGTATCGGACATGTGGTTGGTGAAGCGAATGCAAAAGCACTTTGGATGGGAACCTTCCACTCTGTTTTTGCGCGTATTCTACGTGTTGAAGCTCCGCTTTTAGGTTATCCATCAGATTTTACAATTTACGATCAACAAGATGCAGTTTCTGTAATGACAAAGATTATTAACGAAATGCATTTAGATAAAGATATTTACAAAGCAAAACAAGTTTTGGGACGTATTTCTCAATACAAAAATAACTTGATTACAGTTAGAGCTTATCACAATAATCAAGCTTTAATTGAAGCAGATAATGAAGCAATGCGCCCTCGAATGGGTGATATTTACAGAGCTTATGTAGATCGTTGTTTCAAATCTGGTGCAATGGATTTTGATGATTTATTGTTGCGTACCAACGAAATTTTGACGCGTTTTCCTGAGGTTTTAGCAAAATATCAAGAACGTTTCAAATACATTATGGTAGATGAGTACCAAGATACCAATCATTCTCAATATTTGATTGTAAAAGCATTGGCTTCTCGTTACGAAAACCTATGTGTAGTTGGTGATGATGCGCAATCTATTTATGCTTTCCGTGGTGCAAATATTCGAAATATTTTATCATTCAAATCCGATTATCCTGATGCGAAATTGTATCCATTGGAACAAAATTACCGTTCGACGCAAATGATTGTGGAAGCTGCGAATCAGATTATCAAACAAAATCAAGATCAATTAGAAAAAAATGTTTGGACTGCGAATGAAACTGGTGAAAAAATAGCCGTTTATCGTGGACTTTCTGATGCTGATGAAGCGCGTTATATTGCAACGCAGATATGGGAAAGACAGATAAATGAACATCTTCAACCAAAAGATTTTGCTATTCTTTATCGTACCAATGCACAATCTCGTGCGTTAGAAGAAGCCTTGAGAAAAAGAGGAATTCAGTACCGTGTTTATGGCGGAACATCTTTCTATCAACGCAAAGAGATTAAGGATATGGTTGGTTATATGCGATTATTGATTAATCAAAATGATGAAGAAGCTTTATTGCGAACAATCAATTATCCGGCACGTGGAATTGGTCAAACGACTATTTCAAAACTTTTGGTTGCGGCAGATCAACATCAAATTAGTTTATTTTCTTTGATTGAAAATATTGCGATGTATGCTCCAACCATTGGAATAAATGCAGGAACATCAAACAAATTGAATGATTTTGTGTTGATGATTAAGCGTTTCCAAGTGATGCTAAAATCACATGATGTGTATGAAGTAACAATGGAAATGGCTAAAAGAACACAATTGTTGAATGCGTTGAAAGAAGATTCTACACCAGAAGGTGTTTCTCGCTTAGAGAACGTTCAAGAGTTGTTAAATTCGATCCAAGGTTATGTCGAAGAACAACAACAATTAGACGAAGGAGATGCTTCTTTAGGTGGTTTCTTAGAAAATATTGCTTTGGCAACTGATGCGGATAACGAAGAAGATGACGATAATAAGGTCAATTTGATGACGGTCCACTTAGCAAAAGGTTTAGAATTCCCTGTTGTATTTATTGCAGGTTTAGAAGAAAATCTTTTCCCTTCTATGATGAGTGTTAACACGCGCGCTGAATTAGAAGAAGAACGTCGCTTATTTTATGTTGCCTTAACACGCGCTGAGAAAGTGGCTTATATGACCTATTCTGTTTCACGTTTTCGTTGGGGAAAAATTATCGATTGTGAACCTTCTCGTTTCTTAGAAGAAATTGATGATAGTTTCTTAGAATGGAAAAATCTGAATATTTCTGCAAGAGCTTCTAATAATAGTGGATTATCGGCTGATTTATTTGGAGATGAACCAACACCACAAAACTATCAACAACGAGAAAAATCAGTTGCAAGACCAAATCCAAGAGCTCGTGTAGAACCAGCTCAACCAAGGTCAAATTTCAAACCAGTAAATCAAACAAAAAGTAACGCTTCATCAACAGCAAATGCACAAGGTTTGCAAGTTGGTCAAGTTGTTGTTCACGATCGTTTTGGACGAGGAATTGTGAAAGATTTGCAAGGAGAACCATCAGATATGAAAGCAATTATTCATTTTGATAATGCAGGAGAAAAAAAATTACTCTTAAATTTTGCAAAACTAAAAATCATTCGATCATAATAAAAAAACAGAAAAAGGTTACAGTAATTTGCAACCTTTTTTATTTGTATTTAACCAATTACACACCTTTTATCAAACTAAAGGTTTAAATAATATATCTTCAAAATTTAGAATAAAATTCTTGCTTGTATTTATTTTTTCGAATAAATAAACAGATTAAATCTTATAATTAAGATTTTTTTAGCATTTTAGCACCACAAATAAACACAAGAACAAAATTTTTTACTCAAATGGATGATATCATCAATCTAATAAGTAGCTACGTTTGGTCATATGCCTTGATTGGACTTTGCGCTTTAACAGGAATTTACTTCTCTATTCGCACCGGATTTTTACAAATAGTCTACATAAAAGACATGGTTCGCTTGCTATTTAGTGGCGAAAAATCGGACAAAGGAATCACTCCTTTCCAAGCTTTTTCTTTAGCAATTTCTGGTCGTGTCGGAACCGGAAACATTGTTGGTGTTGCAACCGCAATCGCAATGGGAGGCCCTGGAGCAATTTTTTGGATGTGGTTTATCGCATTTTTAGGAAGTGCATCTGCATTCATAGAATCTGCATTAGGACAGGTCTACAAGCAAGAAATCGATGGAGAATATCGTGGAGGTCCTTCATACTACATCGAAAAAGGTTTAGGAATCAAATGGTACGCGGTTTTGTTTGCAATCATTACAATTATGAGTTGTGGATTATTATTACCAGGCGTTCAGTCGAATAGTATTTCATCTGCTTTGAATAACGCGTTTGATATTCCTATTTATAATTTTGTAGGAATTCCAATCAACATTGTAGGATTCGTCATTATTGGATTATTAGCCTTGATTATTTTTGGAGGTGTAAAACGTTTGGGACAAGCTTCTGAATTTATCGTTCCTTTTATGGCAGGCGCTTACATCTTAATGGCAATCATTATTATTGGAATGAATATCCATCAAGTTCCATCAGTTTTACGATTAATTTTTTCATCAGCTTTCAATCAAGAATCACTTTATAGTGGTGTTTTTGGATCTGCAATTGCTTGGGGAATAAAACGTGGAATTTATTCTAACGAAGCTGGTCAAGGAACTGCTCCTCATGCGGCTGCGGCTGCGGAAGTAAACCATCCTGCACAACAAGGTTTGGTACAAGCTTTTTCTGTTTACATCGATACATTATTTGTGTGTACTGCAACTGCTTTTATGATTTTATTTACAGGAAAATACAATGTGAATCACCCAGAAAAAGCGGGAAGTTTCATTACTCAAAATCTTCCTGGAGTAGATTATACAGGTTTTACGCAAGCAGCTGTTTCAAGTCATTTTCCTTCATTCGGAAATAGTTTTGTTGCGATTGCTTTGTTTTTCTTTGCTTTTACAACGATTATGGCTTATTACTATTATGCTGAAACGAATATTACATACATTTTCAAGAAAGGAAATAGAAAAGTATATGTATGGATTTTACGTATTTGTTTTTTAGGTGCTACGTATTACGGAACAATCAAAACTGCTGAAACTGCTTGGGCAATTGGAGATATTGGTGTTGGTCTGATGGCTTGGGTAAATATTATTGCTATTTTATTATTAAGCGGAGTTGGGCTTAAGGTCTGGAAAGATTATAAAGACAAACGTAAAAAAGGAATTAAAAATCCTGATTTTAATCCTACAGAAATCGGAATTAAAAATGCTACTTTTTGGGAGAACAAAAATAAATAACACAAAAAAAACCACTTCGTTTGAAGTGGTTTTTTTGCTATTAAAAATTATGATTATTGGGCTTGAGTAAACTCTAAATTCACCAATAATTTTACTTTATCAGAAACTACTAATCCTCCAGCTTCTGTTACTTGGCTCCATCCTAATCCGTAATCTTTACGGTTGATTTCTCCTGAAAATTCGAAACCAGCTCTTTCTAATCCCCATGGATCAGTAATCACTCCACCAAAATCTGCATTTAATGTAATTGGCTGTTTTTCACCACGAATTTCTAAAGTTCCATTAATTTTTCCGTTTTGAATACCTGAAGTACTTTCAAATTTCATTTCTGGAAATTGCTCAGCAGCAAAGAAATCAGCTGATTTTAAATGTCCATCACGATCTGCATTTTTTGTATTGATTGAATCTACTTTTGCATCAAATTCAAATTTTGCATCAGAAAAATCATCTGAATTAGCTTCTACATCAGCATTGAAATGATCAAAATTTCCTGTTACTGTAGAAATTACCATGTGTTTTACTTTAAATTGGACTTCTGAATGAGAAGGGTCTAAATTCCATTTTGTTGCCATAATGTTTTGTTTTTATTTGTTATTTAAATTGATTTTATTTATCCTATTTTGAATGATAACATTCCTAATGATCCATAAATTAGTTTATCATTAAAAAGTGTTAGCTCCTCTTCTTTTCCTTGTAATGCTAATGCGTAAATAGCTGGCAAATAATGTTCCATAGATGGGACAGCAAGATTAAATGCGCTACCTTTTTGTACAAAATTGAACAATTCGTCGTGATTACCTGTTTGAACAATATTCTTGAATGTATCATTCACTTCATAAGCCCAATCATAACCAGCATTTGGCTCGCTCCAATTTAATGCTCTCAAATTGTGTACAACATTCCCACTTCCTACTATTAATATCCCTTTACTACGCAAAGCGTCTAATTCCTTCGCTAATTCGTAATGCTCTTTTGGCGTTTTATAAACATCCAAACTCAGTTCTATCATCGGAACATCTGCTTCTGGATACAAAAATTTAATCACACTCCAAGAGCCGTGGTCAAATCCCCACATTTTGTCTAAATCAACCTCTGTTGTTTTAATTAAATTTTTGACCTCTGTTGCTAATTCTGGACTTCCTGGCGCTGGATATTCAACATCGAATAAAGCTTGCGGAAAACCATAAAAATCGTGAATCGTTTTGGGTTGTTCTAAAGCCGTAACTTTAGTTCCTTTCGTTTCCCAATGTGCCGAAATACAAATAATCGCATTTGGTTTTGGGATTGTTTTTCCAATCTTCTTCCATCCTTCTACAAAAATATTTTCTTCGATTGCGTTCATCGGAGAGCCATGTCCTAAAAATAAAACTGGCATTTTATCAGTTGTAGAAAAACTTGAAGTAATTGATTTTAACGTATTGAAATCCACGATTTTTATAATATATTTTATTTATTATTATTTAGCTTTTGAAGCTGAAAATTCTAAGTTTGATGTTAATGTAACAACATCACCTACAACAGCTTCTGGGAAATTACCACCGATGTTAAAATCACTTCTTTTTACATTTCCTTTTACTGTAAATCCGTACGTTTTAACTCCGTTATTGTTGATGCTTCCGTTGTAAACTAATTTTAATGCAACTGGTTTAGTTACTCCGTTTAATGTTAAATCACCAACCATTTTAAATTGATTTCCTTTAACACGTGTAATTCCTTTTGAAGAGAATTCTAGTTTTGAATTTTTTGCTGCATTGAAAAAATCTGCTGATTTTAAATGATTATCACGTGCCTCAACTCCTGTATTGATTGAATTGATATCTGCAACTACATGAAATTTTGCATCGCTTAAATCTTCTTTTGTAAAGTTTAAATGAACATCAAAATTTTGGAATTGTCCTTCAACATCAGAAATTGTCATGTGAGAAACAGAAAAGCCTAATTTTGAGTGCGCTTTATCATTTGTATAATTTTGAGCAAATGCAGACATTGAAGCTGCTGATAACATTAACGTGAATAATAATTTTTTCATAACGAATGATTATTTGATTGTTTTTAATTAATTATTTATTTTGATAGGACAAATTTAGCTCAGTCATCAGCGAGATTTCATTGACATAAGATAAGAAATTAAAAAGCTTGATTTTTCATCTAATAAACGATCAAATTGTATCAATTAATATTCCAAAAAGTAAAGATTTTGAATTTGTTAGCAATAAAAAAAACACTTCAATAGAAGTGTTTAATATTATTTTACTGGACTAAAATACCAGTAGGTAGATGTTTTTTTATTCTCGATTTCCAAATATTCTGGAAATGCTTGCGGTAATAAATGTAATTCTTCCGATTTTTTCAAATCTGTTAGAATCTGACGCAAAGGATATCCTTTTTTACGGTCGTGAGGAAAATATCCTTTTTCAATTAAGAAAGGCATCATATCCTTAGTTTTTACACGTTCCAACTTATTTTCTGTTAAATAAGCCTGAATATCTTCGCTCATTTTTTTGACCACTTCGCGGTCTACTTTAATATATTCGTTTCTCTTCATATAATTTTACCAATTACCATTCATGTGCGTTAAAATCATAGGACCTTCAGAAGTAACCAAAACAGTATGTTCGTGTTGTGCAAAAACGCCAGGTGCATTTCCTATCATTGTCCAACCATCCGCTTGCTCAATTGCTTCGTAAGAATTTTCTGAAATAAAAGTTTCCAATGCAATAACTGAATTTTTACGGAATCGACGTTTATCATCAGGGTCTCTGAAATTCATCAAATCCAATGGTTCTTCGTGCAATGAACGCCCTACTCCATGACCAGTTAAATTCTCAATCACATGATAATGATGTTTTTTTGCTTCTTTCTCAATAATTCCACCAATATCAGCGATTTTAACTCCAGATTTTACAGCCGCAATTGCTTTTTGAAGCGCAGAAATAGATGCATCAACAATTTTTTGATAACCATTCACATCTTCTCCAACAACAATAGAACCTCCATTATCAGCCCAAAAACCACCTAATTCTCCAGAAACATCAATATTAATCACATCTCCGTCTTTCAAAATTTTATCGGCTCTTGGAATTCCGTGACAAATTTCTTCATTCACGCTTAAGCAAGTATAACCAGGAAATTGATACGTCTCGAAAGGAGCTGATTTGCAACCAAATTTGTGCATAATCTTCGCACCAAAATCGTCCAATTCTTTTGTTGACATTCCAGGTTTTACATAATCTTTCATCTCTTTAAGAGTAACGGCTACAGCTTCGCTGACTTTTTTCATTCCGATTAACTCTTCTTCTGTCTCTATAATCATTGCTTAAATTCTATTGATTTCCTTTTCAGAAATCATTTGCAAATTTACGGGTATTTGTAACGATTATTTGCTTATTTTGATAGAAATTCGTGATTATTGTATGATAGATTATATTGTTGATTGATAAAGAAGTATATCAATCATAATGAAAACGACATTTCGCAATTTGAATTTCATCTTCTACAACACGATATATTAACCGATGTTCATGATCTATTCTTCTCGACCAAAATCCTGCATATTTATGTTTCAAAGCTTCTGGTTTCCCCAGACCATCAAAAGGATTTCGAGCAATACCTTTAATCAATTCATTGATCTTTTTCAATTTAGATTTATCTGTTTTTTGCCAATACAAATAATCTTCCCATGATTCATCAACAAAAACGATTTTCATCTATTCTTCAATTAACTCCTTTGTAAACGTTTTCTGAGTTTTTAATTTCTCAATTGCAGCATCCAAACGCTCTTCATTTTTGCGAGAAGAAAGCTCATGATTCGTAGCCATTAGCGAATTATACTCTTCTAATGACATAATAACAACACCAGAATTTTTTCCACGATTAATAATCAATGTTTCAAAATTATTCGTCACACGATCAAAATATTCTTTAATATCTTTTCTAAATTCAGAAATATTTGTTATCAACATATGTACAATATTTTGTACAAAAATAAGTATAATTAATTATAAATAAACTTGATTTATAAAGTTTTAGAAAATAAAAAAATCCGTCAAATGACGGATTTAAGGTTATATTTTTCTAACGATTAATCTGCATCATAGATTAATACTCGTTTTGCTAATTTATTTGGACCATTCAAAAACTCGATATGTTGTGGATGTTTTTGATACGTCTCAAATTGTTCCATCGTTTCGAAAGCTGCAAACAAAGAAAACGAATACGAAGCGTCGATAACATCTCTTTCGATATTTGCTGGTGTTCCAACATGAAAAAATACTGAAGGAGCAATTGGTTCTAAATCTTTCAAAGCTTGATGAAATGTATTCACTTCAGCTTCTGTAGCGTCATCTTTTAACCAAAATAGTACGTGGTGTGCTAACATAAAATTCTATTTTTAATATGCAATTTGCATTTTTACTTTCTTATTTTTTACTTTTTGACCGTTCAATTTTTTCAATAAGTCCGGAACTTTTTTACGGTTAATCGCAACATACGAAGTGGTATCTTTTACCTCAATAATTCCGACATCGTTTTTTTCTAAACCTCCTTTTTTGAACAAAAATCCAACAATATCAACTTTGTTTACTTTGTCTTTTTTTCCTGCAGAAATATAAATCGTTTGGTAAGGTGTACGTTCTGGAATCTTATATGTTCCACCTAAATTTTCGACAGGTAAATTTTCATTTACAAACGGAAAATGTTCTTCATTGCTAATAATTAAATACACAAAACCTTTCGCATTCATACGTGCTGTACGTCCATTTCTGTGAATAAAAGCGGCTTCTTTTGCAGGTAATTGATAATGAATAATCGAATCTACTTCTGGAATATCCAAACCACGCGCAGCCAAATCTGTTGTAATTAAAACTCGAACCGAATCATTTCTGAATTTCAGTAACGCACGTTCGCGTTCGTCTTGTTCCATTCCACCATGAAAACTTTCACGCGCAATTCCTTTTTCATGCAACAAATTACTAATACGGTCGACAGCATCACGGTGATTACAGAAAATCAACATGCGTTTGCTTCCAATTTTGCAAATCAAATTAAATAAAGTATCCAATTTTTCTTCTGAAATGGTGTTAACCACTTTCATATGTAAATCAGGCTTTACCTCGATTTGTTTTAGATAGCTCACAATTTTTTCGTCATTCAATCCAACAAATTCTGGAATATTTTCCATTTCTGTAGCAGAAGTCAAAATACGTTGTTTCAAACCAGAAAGTTGCTCTACAATAAAGCTCATATCTTCTTGAAAACCTAATTCTAACGCTTTATCAAACTCGTCTAAAATTAAAGTTTGAACAGTCGAAGGATCAAAATTTTCGTTACGCAAATGATACGCAATACGTCCTGGAGTCCCAATTAATACAGCTGGAGCTTCTAACAAAGTATTTTGCTCAACTTTTGTATTGTGACCTCCATAACAACACGTTACTTTATAATCAGACTTCATCGATTTGAAAACTGTTTCGATTTGTAAAGCTAACTCACGCGCAGGAACTAAAATTAAGGTTTGAACACCTTTTACATCTGGATTTAAATCTCTTAAAGTCGGAAATAAAAACGCCAATGTTTTACCAGATCCTGTTGGTGATAATAAAATTAAATCTCGTTGATTTTCGGACATTTTGAATGCTGAACGTTGCATTGCATTCATATCTTTGATGCCCAAATTTTTATAAAGTAAATCGATTTGCATGCTGCAAAAATAGTCTATTCTTTCGAATTAATCATTTTTTGAAGCTGTAGAAATCTTATAATCTTCCATAAATTCATCAAAAAGATTCATGATTTCGAAGTGATTTTTATCTAAAGTATTTGCGTCAAACGAAACAACAGCGCCATACATTTTATTCCAAAATCTCATACGTGCTTGTAAGAATTTCTGCGTTTCGTTATGGATAAAATCGTCTGCATCAATAATTTTTATATTAATGACACGTTGGCGAGGCAATTTCAGTTCTTCAATTTCTAAAATTTTTCCCCATTCAATATAATTCAAATGATCCGTAGGTTTGTAAACAATTCCTTTTTTATCAATCAATAAAATCAATTGTTTTTTCATCAATTTTTTGATTGAAACGATGATGAATAGTAAACTTGGAACAAATAAAACTCCGCTTAAAATTTTTGCAGTTTGCGGAGAATTAACTTGATTGGCGTTTAGAAATAAATAAATTGAACAAGCAAAAAATAAAAGACTACCGAATAATAATCCCCAATTGCTTGTTTGTTTTGCGTAAACTTTAACTGAATTCAATTGATTTTGTTTTTACAAAAATATAGATTTTAATCTTAATTAAAGGTTATAAAAAAGAGTCTCAAAAAACTGAGACTCTTATTAATTATCCAAAAATTTCTTGGTATTGTTTCTTGTATTTTTCTAAAATAATTTTACGTTTAAATTTTAACGTTGGCGTTAATTCTCCACCTTCTACGGTCATTTCATTTGGAATAATTGCAATCTTTTTGATTTGTTCCCAATGTCCAAAATGATTATTCAGTTGATTGATTTCTTCTTCTAATTTCTTTTTGACAACATCGCTTTTCTGAAATTCATCATGAGGAAGATTTACAATTTCAAGAGCATTTGACTGCGACCATTTTTTTAGATTTGTATAACTCGGAACCACAAAAGCTCCAGGAAACTTCTCACCTTCTCCAACAACCATCAATTGCTCGATGAATGGCGATTCTACCATTTTCATTTCGATTTGTTGTGGAACAATATATTTCCCTCCCGAAGTTTTGTACATTTCTTTTTTACGGTCAACAATTTTCAAGAATTTATTGTCTATCCATTCTCCAATATCACCCGTGTATAGCCAACCATCTTTGATTTCTTCGGCAGTTTTTTCTGGTAAATTATGATAACCCATCATCACAATATCACCTTTTACTAAAATTTCGCCATCATCAGCCAATTTTACTTCAACACCTTTCAACGGAGGTCCAACAGTTCCTATCTTTTTACCTCGACGAAAACAATTCACCGCAATTACTGGCGAAGCTTCTGTCAATCCATAACCTTCATAAATTGGAATTTCGGCAGCTAAAAATACGCGAACAATTCGTTGTTGAATCGCTGCACTTCCCGTTACAATGGCTTTTAATTCGCCACCAAGTCCTTCGTACCATTTGTGTAAAACTAATTTTCGGGCAATTGCTAATTTCAAATTATAAATTGTAGAACGCTGATCATCTTCTAACACAAACTCATCGCCAACTTTTACAGCCCAATCAAAAATAGATTTCTTAAAACCTGATAATTGAGCTCCCGTTTGCATGATTTTTTCATAAACTTTTTCAATCACACGAGGAACAGCCGTAATCATATGCGGTTTAATTTCTTTTAAATTATCGCCAATCTTCTCCATCGATTCTGCAAAATATATCGAAATCCCCATGTACACATACAAATACTGAATTGTTCGCTCATACGCATGACAAGCAGGAAGAAAGGTCAAAGCACGATCATAAGGATCAAGTGGTGTTGAATATTCGCAAGCCATAACATCTGCAATAATATTTTTGTGCGACAACATCACACCTTTCGGATTTCCCGTTGTTCCTGATGTATAGATTAAAAAAGCTAAATCTTCGTGCTTTACATTTGCGGCACGTTTGTCTATTTCTTCTTGTTGAATTGTTTTTCCTTTTTCGATTAAAACATTCCAACTTTCTGTATTTTCAAATTCATCAATCGAGTACAGTTGCTCTAATGAAGGCAATTTTGTTTTGAGTTGATTGATTCGCGTATACAAATCGAGATTACTTGTAAAACACAATTTTATAGCCGAATCGCTAAAAATATATTCGTAATCGCTGTCAGAAATATTCGGATAAATCGCTACCACAACAGCTCCGATTTGTTGTATCGCATAATCTATCATATTCCATTCGACACGATTTTCTGAGATTAATCCCACTTTTTCACCTGGTTGAACTCCACAAGCGATTAATCCTTTTGAGATTGCATCAACATGTTCTAAAAAAGTTGTGGTTTTCATTGGTTTCCATTCTCCATTTTGTTTGGATACAAACATGGATAAATCAGGAAACTTTTCCAGCTGACGTTTTGGTAAATCAAAAATTCTGGTTGCTTCCATAGCGTACTTATAGTTTTGTAATTTTGAAAAGAATTCGTCGAAAATAGCGTAAAATGATGAGTTTTTCAAAAATTTTATCTTCAACTTAAAAAGAATTATATTCGTCATAACTATTACAATTATGAAATATCTAATTTTATTTCTCTTATTATTTTACTCTTGCAGTTCTGATTTTAAAAAGTCTTATATAATTGGAGATATTAAATTATATGAATTACAATGTTCTGGACACTATTATTTAAGCACTGATAATTGTGATTGTAAACATTTACCAACTAATTATTTTATTCCAAAAGGAGAAAATGATTCATTTTTTGAATTATTCTTAAGAGAGAATAATGGTAAACTTCAAGTTAATTCACTTTATAATGAATTTGAAACTCATGGAAATAGCTAAGAGAAAGTAGATTTTATTATATATACCGATAACGCTTCTTTTATGGATAGTATTGAAAAAGTAGATTATACTGTGATTAGTGGTTATACTAACGAAAGAATGAATCCATAAAAAAATCCCTCAACTCATTATGAATTGAGGGATTTTTTTATTTATAAATTTCTTCGAATTCTTTCTGATATTTCTTTAGAATAACTTTACGTTTTAATTTCAAAGTTGGAGTTAATTCTTCACCTTCAATCGTAAATTCATGCGCTAAAATTGCTGGTTTCTTAATCTGTTCCCAATTTCCAAAAAACTGATTTGCTTTACGAACTTCTTGATTAATTACTTTATGAACTTCTGTAGATGCTATGAATTCATCGCGAGAAAGATTACTAATTTCAGGTGCATTTTCTTTTGCCCATTCTTTCAGATTTGCATAATTCGGAACAATAAAAGCTGACGCAAATTTTTGCGCATCACCAACAACCATTGCTTGCTCAATAAAATTTGATTCGACAAGTTTTGTTTCAATTGGTTGAGGAACAACATATTTTCCACCAGAAATTTTGAACATTTCCTTTTTACGATCAATGATTTTCAAGAAATGACCTTCTCCTTCCTCCCAAACTCCAATATCACCTGTGTGCAACCATCCATCAATAATGACCTCATCGGTCGCTTTTTGATTTTTATAATAGCCCATCATCACATTAGGACCTTGAACCAAAATTTCTCCATCTTCGGCTAATTTTACCTTAACATCTTTTATTGGTGAACCCACAGTCCCTATTCGAACACCTAATTTATGCGGATTATTTACAGTGATTAAAGGCGAAGTTTCCGTCATTCCATATCCTTCAAAAAATGGTAATCCAGCCGCCATAAAAACACGCGCAATTTTACCTTGCAACGAAGCACTTCCCGAAATAATATATTTGAAATTACCTCCTAACGCTTCATAAAATTTATTCAAAACTAATTTTCGAGCTAAAGCTAACTTCACATTATACACCAAAGATCGTTTCTTCGCATCAGGTTCATATTGAGAAGCAATATTAATCGCCCAATCAAAAACTTTTCGTTTTTTTCCTGTTAAAGCGCTACCTGTTTTTAGGATTTTCTCATAAACTTTTTCCATCACTCGAGGAACAGCAGTCATGATATGAGGTTGTACTTCATTGATATTATCACCAATTTTTTCAAAACCTTCGGCGAAATAAACCGTTACACCAATATATAAATAGGTATAAATTACAGTTCTTTCGTATGTATGACAAGGCGGTAAAAAAGTCAAACCTCTTGTTCCTTCTTCTAACACAACAATTTCTTTTGCCGCAATAAAATTCGAAACCAAATTATTATGAGACAACATTACACCTTTCGGTTTTCCTGTTGTTCCAGACGTATAAATTAAAGTTGCTAAATCTGAATTTCGAACAATTGAACTAAGATTATTTACATATTCGTCTGTTATATCTTTTCCAATTTCTTTTAATTCTGACCAATTTCTAGAATCTGGGAACTCATTAATTGCAAAAACATATTCTAAACTATAAATTGTCCCAAACATATTATTGATACGTTCATACAAATTTTTTGTACTTACAATACACAATTGTATTTCGGCATCATTGAAGATAAATTGATATTCAAAATCTGTAATATTTGGATAAATCGCTACCACAACCGCACCAATTTGCTGAATTGCAAAATCAATCACATGCCATTCATAGCGGCTTTCGCACACAAGTCCTACTCGATCGCCAGGTTTAACTCCCAGAGCTAATAAACCTTTCGAAATTTCTCTTGTTTGCGCAATAAATTCGGCTGGTTTTGTAAACTTCCATTCGCCATCAATTTTACTTGCAAACATATTATGATTGGGGTAAAGTTCTTGTTGACGATAAGCTAAGTCAAAAATTCGTGTAGGATTATTCATTTTTTAAATACTAAACTTTATAAAAAAGAGTGCAAATTTGGTGCAAAATTTTCATAAATCAGTTTTATTTCACGAAAAAAGCAAGATTAATAAAAATCTTGCTTCGTTATTTTTCTAAAAAATTGATGTTTTTATTGATAAATTCCGTCAATTTCTTTTTTATATTTTTCTGAAATGATTTTACGTTTCATCTTCAAAGTTGGCGTTAATTCTCCAGCTTCAATTGTAAATTCATAAGGCAGTAAATGAAATTTTTTAATTTTTTCCCAATTTCCAAAATTGACATTTAATTTATTGATTTCATTTCCTATCAATTCATAAATTTTTGGATGCGTTAAAAACTCTTCACGAGGTAAATTAATCAATGAAGATTCATTTGCTTTTGCCCAATCAATACAGTTTTCATAAGAAGGAATAACCAAAGCAGCAGGGAATTTTCGTCCTTCTCCAACTACCATAATTTGTTCGATATAATTAGATTCTGAAAGAATTTTCTCAATTTGTTGTGGCACAACATATTTTCCTCCAGAAGTTTTGAACATTTCTTTTTTACGATCGATAATTTTTAAGAATTTATCATCAACCCATTCTCCAATATCGCCCGTATACAACCAACCATCTTTCAAAACCTCAGCCGTCGCCTCAGAATTTTTATAATATCCTTGCATGATATTTTTACCTTTTGCTAAGATTTCTCCATCTTCAGCTAATTTAATCTCAATATCAATCAAAGGAATACCAACGGTTCCGATTTTCATTCCACGTTTGATACAATTTACAGATAAACAAGGTCCAGCTTCTGTTAAACCATAACCTTCGTAAATTGGAATTCCGGCTGCTAAATACAATTTTAATAAACGAGTTTGTAAAGTTGCACTTCCCGATGCAATTCCTTTGACATTACCGCCAAGCGCCGCTTTCCATTTCGAAAAAATTAATTTTCGAGCAATGTTTAATTGAAATTTATACCAAGCAGAAAGTTTTGATTCGTCTAAATCATACTGTTCTCCTAACGAAATTGCCCAAAAGAATAAAGCTCTTTTTACTCCTGTCAATTGTTCTCCAGTCGCCATTATTTTATCGTAAACTTTCTCTAAAACACGTGGAACAGCCGAAAAAATATGTGGTTGAACTTCTTTCATATCTTGCCCAATCGTATCCATTGATTGTGCAAAATAGATTGGTAATCCCATTTTGATGTACACGTATTGAAAGACGCGTTCATACGCATGACAAGCAGGTAAAAAAGACAACGCTTTATCATACGCTTTTACAGGAAAAGAATATTCGGAACTATTGACATCAGCCAATAAATTTTCGTGAGAAAGCATAACGCCTTTCGGGTTTCCTGTTGTTCCAGAAGTATAAATAAGAGTTGCTAAATCAGTTGGTTTTACATTGTCCATCTTCGTTTGTAAAACCTCATCAGAAATAGAAATTCCTTTCGAAATTAGCTCAATCCAATTTGGTGTATGCGGATAAGTATTAAATGTATAAACTTGTTCAAGATTTGGAATACGATCTTTGATTCCTAATAATCGTTGATACAACGCATCATTGCTCACAAAACAAAGTTTGATTTCGGCATCATTTAGAATAAATTCGTAATCATTATCCGAAATATTGGGATAAATTGCCACAACAACAGCTCCAATTTGCTGAATTGCAAAATCTACTAAATTCCATTCTAAACGATTTTCGCTGATTAACGCAACTTTATCATTTTGTTGAACACCATTTGCAATCAAACCTTTCGAAATATTATTTACTCGATTGATAAAATCTGTTGTCGAAATTCCCTTCCATTCTCCTTTTTCTTTGTAATTAAAAATCGAAATGTTAGGTGTATTTTTTTCTTGAAATCGAGATAAATCGAATACTCTTTGTGGTTGTTTCATATTCTTGAAATAAGGATACAAATTTCTGCTAATTCTTTCTACTTTAGAAATTATTTACTCATTCTTTTCTCAAAAAAATTAAGTTTATTATCAATAAAAATCATTTTATTTTTTTGCAATAATTATACTATACTCTCTTTCAACTTTTTCGCCAGCTTTGCTAATTACACTTTCTGAAAATGTTTTTCTATTTTCAATAGAAAATTTAGCTGATTTCAATAGTTTTATCACTTCGTCTTCTGTGTATAAATTGAAGCCAAATTGAGTAAAAGGTAAAGTTTCCATAAATTCCTTTTTAGCAAAAGTAAGAGCAAATTCCCCATTGAATTTCAAGACTCTATAAATTTCACTCAAGAAAAATTTAGGATTTTTCCAAAAATAGATTGTATTCACTGTGAAAATTTTATCAAAACGTTTTTCATAAAAATGAATTCTTTCATCCATAATTATTTCAAATCTAATATTTGCATTCAAATAATCAGAATTGTTCGTGATAGCACTATTTTTCATGACCTGTGAAAGTTCTAAACCAATATATTCTAAATCCTTTGCTTGATTTAATACATAAGGTAAATGCTTACAATTTCCATGACCTAACTCTAATATTTGTTCTTTATTTTGTAATTGTAAATGATCTATTGTCGTTTTTATCATACCAAAATTACTTTCATTCATTTGCTCACCAACTTCAATTCCTTCGTCTCCATTTGGACAACTCAATTGTTCCGCAAGATTTTGTAAATCAATATTATTTTTCATTAAATTTATTTATATAGAATAATTCTAAATTAATAAATATTAATCATTGTTCGCGTGATTTTAATCATTTAAAAATTACATCTTACCTTTGAAAAATAGTAAAATAGATGAAGGATATTATACGAACTGAAGACGAAGATGATTTCAAATTGTTTTGTTTGGAATCTGTAGCAGATATTGAAGAGCAAAATGATTCGCAATTATTGGAATTTTTGGAACATTTGGCTCGAGAATTTCAGATTACAAATGTTTATAAAACGACTGATAGCTTTGAAGGTTTCGAAGAAAGTTTGACCAATCTTCTTTATCATGATAAATATTTTAGAGATTATAAAATCATTTATTTAGTTTTTGAAGGCGAAGGAAATCAAATTCAAATTGATGATTATTACTATAGTTTGGAAGAAGTAGCAGAAATTTTTCAAGGAAAACTAACCGATAAAATTGTTCATTTTGCAAATACAATGAGTTTAAATTTGGAAGACGAAAGTTTTCAATATTTTATTGATGTTACAGGAGCAAAAGCCTTATCTGGATATGTAAACCCTTCTCCAATTTTGAGTACAATTTTAGATCAATATTATTTTTGTTTAGCAAAAGAAATTGATGACGAAGAAGAGCTTGTACATGCATTGTTTGATAAACACGCCAATATATGCCTGAAATTAGGATTTAGATTGTATCATTAATAAGATTTAACAATAAGCTAAAACACTTCTCAGAAATAATCTATTCATTTACAAAAATAATAAAATGGATAGACGTAAATTTCTTAGAGGATCGGCATTAATTTCTACAGGCTTAATTCTAAATCCTTTCGATTTATTTGCTCAAAATAAAATCAAACCTAATCTTTCTACAAATTCTGCAAAGAATATTATTTTTATGATAAGTGATGGAATGAGTTCCGGAACTCTTGCTATGGCTAATTTGTACAACATACAATTGCATGGAAAAAATGGTAATTGGATAAATCTTTATGAAGAAAATAAAGTAAAAAGAGCTTTAATGGACACCGCTTCTGCAAGTTCTATTGTTACCGATTCAGCTGCTGCAAGTTCAGCTTTTGGAGGTGGAATTCGTGTGAAAAATGGCGTATTAAATATTAGCACGAATGGAGAACATCATGTTCCGATTTGGCAAAAGTTCAAAAAAGCGGGTAAAAGAACAGGGTGTGTGACTACAGTTACTATTACTCATGCCACTCCAGCTGGTTTTTGTATAAATTCTGCAAGTAGAAATGCAGAACCAGAGATAGCTGAAAAATATGCCGAAATTGGCATTGATGTTTTATTAGGTGGTGGTGATGAGTTTTTTAATTCATCCAAAAGAGAAGACAAGAAAGATTTGTATGCTATTTATAAAAATAAAGGCTATCAAATTGCGAAAACAAAGGAGGAATTAGGAAAATCTCAAAACAATAAATCTCTATTAGGTATTTTCAATACTGGAGCAATTCCTTACGCAATCGATCATAAAAATCTCTCAAAAAATAAATCTATTCCTACACTTGCCGAAATGACTAAGGTTGCGATTGATAATTTGAAAGATCATCAAAATGGTTTTGTATTGCAAGTAGAAGCTGGAAAAGTGGATTGGGCGGCACATGCAAATGATGTTGCAGGATTAATAAATGATCAAATTGCATTTGATGAAACAATCAAAACTGTAATGGATTTTGCTGAAAAGGATGGAAATACGTTAGTTATCATCACAACTGATCACGGAAATGCAAATCCAGGAACTATTTATGGAGCTGATGTAAACAAAAAATTTGAAAGTATTGTTAATTATAAATATACCAACGAACATATTTTGAATGAAATTCACGAAGATTTTAATATACAAGAAATCAAAGATTGGATTGTCGAAACAAATGGTTTTAGTTTAACTGATGATGAAGCAAAACATATGTTAGATTTTTACAAAGGTTTGGATAAAGAAGAAGGATTATATAATTTCAAAAAGCTTCCGTTCAAATTTTTCTCTGAAATTCAGAAAAAACACAACAATGTAGGTTGGATAAGTATGGATCACTCGGGCGATTATGTAGAATTAGCTATGTATGGACCAGGAAGTGATTTGTTGAAGCCATTTGTAAAAAATACAGATCTTCATCAACTTATGTTACAAGCAACGAACGTAAATGTATAGTAAACAAAAACCTCTCAAGTTGAGAGGTTTTATGTTTTATTCTTAAACTATATTTTACATCGAATGCGCTTTATTTCCTTCGAAATGAATCATCCAAGGTGTTCCAAATTGATCAATAAAAGACGCATAAAGCTCAGCAAAAAACTGCTCAGCCAAAGGCATTTCTAACGATTTTGCATTTACCGAAAGACGATCATATAATTGATGCGCTTCTGCGGGATTATCAACATCAAGCATAATGTAATTATTATTTCCAGCTTTGTATTGATGTCCAAATTCTTCAATAATATCAGAACCCATTAACATTGTTGTTTCATTAATAAACAATGCCACATGCGAAACTTTATCCTTTGCACTTTCTGGAATCTGAAATTCTGGATTTGGCGGCATATCTACCATTTTATACATCCCAATATTTTGCGTTTCAAAAACAGTTTCATAAAACTGAAATGCCTTTTCGCAATCTCCGTTAAAATTTAAGTAAGCGTGTACTTTAGCCATAATATAGTGTTTTTTTGTGATTATTTTTTTAATATAATGGTTGACCATTTTCATCGGTTGTTAAAACCTCTGTCATATAATTCAAAAATGGTTGAAGAACCTGAATTGATTTCGCCACTTTCTGCGGAAAATCTTTTGCTAAAACTTCTTCATCCGTGAAATTCTTGATAAATAAATATTGCTTTTTACGCAACAATTCAATTCGCTCATGATCTTTCGAAAAACCTTTTGGAGCAGATTTCACTTCTTCTCCTTGCATTTCTCCAAACTCATTCATAATTGTTTTGGATTGAAGAATCTTCGCTAATTCATCCGAAACTTCAATATCTTTTCTAATACGAAGCAAATCATCGCGCTCTGGTCCCCAAAAACCAACACCTATAAAATTATGATTCGGTTGAATATGGAAATAATACCCACCTCTATTAAGTGGCTTTTTGCGACCTGTTTGCGCAGAAAAATGAGTTTTATAAGGAGTTTTATCATGAGAAAAACGAACATCTCTATAAATTCTATAAATTTTAAGCGGTTCTAATTCTTCCTTTTTACTTAATTCTTGGTAAATCACATTGAAAATTGAATCTGCTTCAGCTTTCGCTGTATCAAATTCAACTTTATGTTCTGTAAACCATTCGCGGTTATTATTTTTTTCTAATTTTTTTAAAAATTTATCGATTTGTGACATGATTTATTTTTTTCGATTAAGTAGTACTTTTTCATAATTTTCTATCCATTGTTGTGGCGTAATTTTTTGCGCTAATTCTCCGATTAATTCAAACGGAATATCCTCTACTTTTTTGAAACGAATACAACTTTTTCCCATATCTAATTTACGTTTTGAGTATTTTGGATATTCATCAACAAACCAATTCAGCAATTTATTGTCCATATAAATTCCCATGTGATATAACGCAATGAAATTCTTTTGAGAAGCAATATTGATAAACGGCAACGGTGATTTCGGATCGCAATGATAACCATTCGGATAAAGTGAAAACGGTACAACAAACCCAAGATGACCATAGCTCAACTGCAACTCGAAACCAGTGGGTAATTTATCTGCCAAAATTTTAATTAATTTCTCAACAGCTTCTTTTCTTTCTACTGGAATTGACGTTAAATATTCTTCTAAATTTGCGACTTCATATTGCATTATTTTCGATATTTATCATTCAAACCTTTTCCTTCTAAAATCATAGGTTTTATTTTTTCGATGCGAGAAATTTTCGTTTTCTCTTGTTTTGCTTCATCAATATATTCGATGTATTCTTTTTGTCTTCCTGAAGTTAAAGCTTTAAATGAAGTAAATAATTTATTGTTTTGATTTAGAGTTTTTTTCAAAATCCCATCAACTTCTTTTGGTACAGATTTTTGAGGTTTTATTTCCTTTCCGTCTTTCACCAATTGAATCGCTTCTAAGACATATTCTCTTACTTTTTCGACATCAATTTCATCGGCAGAATTAAATCTCCATTGACGCAAAGCTTTCGTTTTTTCTTCATTCGCATTCACCAAAACTTTATATTGATCTTTCAAGAAAACGCCATTGTGAAACCACAACGCAAAATGATTTTTGAAACCACTAAATGCCAACACATTTTTCTTGTTAAACGTATAAATATCTCCACCCCATTTAAACTCTTTTACAAGTTCCGTTTCATTTACAACTTGTTGAATTTTCTCATTCGCTTCTGCCCAATTACCATTGTATTTCGTCCATTCTTCAGCTTTCTGATCTTTCATCAAACTAACTTTATACAACACAATTTCTCTCAATAATTTCTTCGGTAAAACTTTATCCAAAGGAAGTTGTATTGTACCTTTTGATGTTTTATAATCGGTTAAATCATTTTTAAAATGTTCGATTGTTTCTGCTCCAGGATAAATCCCTACATGATTTTTGAACATCGCAAAATGAATCACATTTCCATTCAAACGAAATGTTGGCATTTTATAATTAATCGTTTCCATTGCTCTTGGTACAGCTTCATGAATAATTTTTCTTACGTTTTCTAAAATCTCCTGTTTAGCTTGATCAAACCCAAGAATATATTCATCAATAGTTGTGAAATTATCTGTCATCATAATTAATCTTCGCAAATCTCTTTCAGTTTGCGCAGTGCATTTATCCACATTTCTCTGACTTGAGTTTCTGGAAAAACCTGATCATCTATCTCCACCGAACAGGTTAATCGTGTGTGACCTTCTACATCTTCCATTTTATAGGTTTCTTCTGTATTTTTCCACGCATCAATTTCTGGTCCATCAAAAATTTCTTGACCTTCTTCATTCAGCTTTCCTATATGACGCATTTTGATTGATTTTCCAATAATATTTTCATCTATTGTAGCAATCATCGCTGCCGAACCTTTCTCGGTATCATAAGTGAAATAAACATGAGAACCTTCGGACCAATCTCCTTTAAAATCTGAAGTTTCACTAAACGATTTCGTCCAAATTTTATACGAATCTGGCGCAATCATTACTTTATGCACATGTTTAGGCTGCGCATAAATTACTTCTGTAAACGATACTTTTTTCATATTTTAAGCATTTGCTAATACAAAAACAGCTCCAGCAGGATCTTCTACAATTGCAAATTGAAGATTTCCTTCTTTATTTTTAATCTCATGAATAGATTTCCCTCCCATTTCCAACGCTTTTTGTAAACTTTCCGCAACATTTTCTACACTAATGTACATAATCCATTGAGAAGGAATTCCTTTATTCATACCACGTTTCGTACAAACTCCACCAGCCGCATTTTCTGGAGAAGACATCATTGCATAATCATTGTATTCTTCTTCGCCATCTTTCATCGCAACATTTTTGACTTCCCAACCAATCACTTCTTTGTAAAAATCTTTTAATTCAGTCGAATTTTCAACAGTTAAATCAGCCCAAACCATTTGACCAATTTTCGATTTATTTTCTTCCATCTTCTACTATTTTTATCGATTTGATTCAACATAATTTTTGAAACTATTCAAAATAGCTTGCCAACCTTGTTGTTGCATTTCAGTAGGATTTTGACTTTCTGGTTCAAATTTTTCTGTGATTTTGGTTAAATTATTTTCTTCATGAAAATTAATTTCAACCTTACGACCATCTGCGATGTAATAACGAATAAATTTATTTGGAATGATTTCATCATATTTAGCTTCAAATTCGAATTGAAAACTGCCATCTTTCGCAGCCATCGTACTCTTTAATTTTCCACCAACTTGCAAATCATTTTCTGCTTTCGGACAATGCCAATCATCAGAAGCTTGATTCCATTTTACAATATCTTCAGGAGAATTAAAAGCTTTCCAAACTTGATCTATTGGAGCATTTATTATTGTTTCGATTGTGATCATACGTATGTCTTTTGTTCATTTTTAAGGTTTCATAAAATCAAAAGCACCTTTGCGCAAATTAATTCCATATTCGAGATAAGCTTTCAAACAAGCCAAGAAATTAGCCCAACCTTCTGTTTGTCCCATCAATTGCTTAATTCCAGCTTCATCATCATTCATTTCATGTTCAATGACTTTGACAATTGTCGAATCATTTTCTCCTTTTTCAAGAAAAATTTCCACCAACATATCATCAACACCGCCACTCCAATCAAACGAAATGTATTCATCTTGTTTTAAATCGCCTCCCATTACAGGAAAAATATCATCAAACTCAGGGAATTTCCATTCAACAATTTTTCCAGTTTCGATAGCACCCGTAGAAGAAGCGATAAAATATTGATTCATCTTATTTGGATTAACAATCGCATCAAAAACTTCATTTTTAGGTTTCTGAATTTGAATTGTTGCTTTTGCAGTTAACTTCATTTCAATTGATTTTGGCTAACTAATTTAGTCAAAAAAAGTGTTCGAATTTTCAAATTCATAAAAAATAATTAAAACTTTATCGATATTGAAATCATTTGTAGAAAATAATTCGATTTATAAGTGTAAAATTTAAAAGTTTTTTACATTTATAGTATTGTAAAATTGATAAACACGTGAAAAAATTTACTCAAAAAGCAACTCTACTTAGTCTTATTTTGATGAGTGGAATTAGCTATGCGCAAGTTGCAAAAGCAGATTCTGCCTATGTTAGAGAGCATTATGAAAAGACCGAACAATTGATTCCGATGCGAGATGGAACGAAATTGTTCACGGCTATTTATACGCCAAAAGATCAAACCAAAAAATATCCTGTTTTACTTAATCGAACACCTTATACCGTAGCGCCTTATGGAGCAAATGAGTATAAAAAATCGCTTGGAAATTTCCCTGCAGAAATGCGCGAAGGTTTTATTTTCGTGTACCAAGATGTGAGAGGAAAATGGATGAGCGAGGGTGAATTTGAAGATGTACGACCTGTTAATAAAACGAAAAATAAAAAAGCGATTGACGAAAGTACAGATACGTACGACACATTGGAATGGTTGGCAAAAAACATGAAAAATTACAACCAAAAAGCTGGAATCTATGGAATTTCTTATCCTGGTTTTTATTCAACAATGAGTTTAGTTAATTCGCATCCAACCTTGAAAGCTGTTTCGCCACAAGCACCAGTTACGAATTGGTTTTTAGGCGACGATTTTCATCACAATGGTGTATTATTTCTGAATGATTCTTTCAAATTTATGTCGTCATTTGGTGTAAAACGTCCGCAACCAATTACGCCAGATAAAGGTCCAAAATCATTAGAATATCCAATCAAAGATAATTACCGTTTTTATTTAGAAGGTGGATCTGTAAAGGAATTGAAGGATAAATATTTTCAAGATAATATCAAATTCTACAATGATTTGTTTGCACATCCTGATTATGATCAATTTTGGCAAGATAGAAATCCTTTGCCACATCTTACCAATGTGAAACCTGCTGTGATGACGGTTGGTGGTTTCTTTGACGCAGAGGATGTTTATGGTGCTTTTGAAACTTATAAAGCAATTGAAAAGCAAAATCCGAATGCGACAAATATTTTGGTCGCTGGACCATGGTTTCATGGTGGTTGGGTTCGCTCTAAAGCCGATACGTTTGGCGATATGCAGTTTGGAACGCCAACAGGTGAATATTATCAGCAACAAATTGAATTACCTTTTTTCAATTATTATTTAAAAGATAAAGGAAATTTCAAACCGACAGAAGCGCAAATCTTTATCACAGGTTCTAACGAATGGAAACAGTTTGATACTTGGCCACCAAAGAATGTGACAACTCAGAAAATGTATTTGCAAGCCAACGGAAAAATATCTTTTCAACAGACTAATAATACAAGTTTTGATGAATATGTAGCAGATCCAAATAATCCTGTTCCATATCAAGGTGGTGTTTTAGAAAGTCGTCCACGAGAATATATGGTCGATGATCAACGATTTGCGTCAACTCGTCCTGATGTTATGGTTTATCAAACCGATATTTTAACGGAAGATATGACAATCACAGGTCCAATTATAAATCATTTATTTGTTTCATCAACAGGAACAGATGCTGATTATGTAGTAAAATTGATTGATGTTTTTCCTGAAGATACACCAAAATATAATGGGAAATTGATGGCTGGATATCAAAATTTGATTCGTGCCGAAATTATGCGAGGAAAATACCGCAATAGTTTTGAAAAACCCGAAGCAATGGTTCCTAATCTGAAAACAAATGTAACGTATTCTATGCCAGATGTTGGACATACTTTCAAGAAAGGACATCGTATTATGATTCAAGTTCAAAATACATGGTTTCCTTTAGCAGACCGCAATCCGCAACAATTTATGAATGTTTATGAAGCAACCGCGAAAGATTTCTTGAAACAAACACAACGAATTTATCACGATTCTTACATCGAAATTCCAGTTTTGAAATAACAAAAAATCCAACAAGTAATTTGTTGGATTTTCTATTTTGATTCTATCAATTTATTCAACTAAAACTGCAGAAATCAACACTTTTTCGAAACTAAATGAAACACTAATCGGACAGGTTTCTTCTGCCTCTTTTGCTATTTTCTGAAATTCTTCATCTGTAATCGAAGGAATACTTGCTGTTAAACTTAATTCTGATCGAACAACTTTTCCTCCTTCAAAAACAATTTTACAATCGGTTTCTAATTTTTCTGCTGTATAACCTGCGTCTCCAAGTAATGCAGAAGTTTTCATTGTAAAACAACCTGCATGAGCCGCTGCCAGAAGTTCTTCTGGGTTTGTTCCTACTCCTTCTTCAAATCGACTTTTGAACGAATATTGCGTATTATCTAATACTGTACTTTGTGTGGTTAATGTTCCTGATCCTTCTGTAACCGAACCATTCCAAACTGCTTTTGCACTTCTTTTCATTTTGAATATTTTTTAGATTGAATTTTATTAAAGTTAAAGATTATGAAATCATAAGAAGAATTAATTCTCAACTTTAAGAATAATTTTAACGAAAAAAGTTCAGATAAAAAATATCTGAACTTTTACTAAAAAAACTACTAACCACCCTTTACTATGAATTGTATTAGGTTATTCAAATTTACTAAGAAACTAATATTTATAAAATTGAAAATCAATTTCTAATCTAATTTTAATTTTAGAAAATCTTTATAACGTAACTTTTCCTATCTTTCCTTTATTCCCAACCAAAATCACATATTTCTTATCTGGCGAAACTGTACACGTATTGTAACTATCTTGTGTAATAGTTGTCCAATTATGTCCTCCATCTGCTGAATAATCCACTCCAGAATATCCACAAACCAAGACTTTATCTTTTGAAATAATTGTTACGCCAGATTTATATCCTGTTGGATATTTCCATGAATCTTGAAAAGCAATTTTACCATTTGTCAACTTAAATTTATAGAAATTATAGCTCGAATCTTCTGGTTTTGTAAAATCTCCACCAACCAAATATCCTACATTATTTGTTGCGTCATAAGCCATTCCATTAATTCCAGAAGTAGAACTTTTTGTTTTCTCTAACGCATACATTTGACCACCTTTTGGCGTATAATAGTATAAATTCGATAGCTCTCCTCCTGTCACAATCAAGGTTTGCTTTGCATCTACATACAAATTACTTCCACTTGAAGCAAAAAAAGCTTCTTTCGGATTTTTTAAACGCAAAGGTTGACCATGAAGCGATTTTGCAACTTCCCATTTTGTCGGATCAGTAATCGAAGACGTTAATACAAATGGTTTATCTGGCGACATTGGATCGCCCAAGACAATAATCTTTTTCGAAGTTTTATCCACATAAATTGCATCTAAAAAAATACCTTTTTCATTATTTTCATACACTTTATTCCATGATTTTCCGCCATCTTTCGTTTGCAAAACATAAGCAGGAGAATCAATTCCTAAAGCTAAATAGTTATCTTTTCCTAAAACTTCTACATCTCTAAAATCTCTATTTTCAACAACTTTCGGGTTAATCCAACTAAATGTTTTACCACCATCTATCGTTTTACCAATTGTATTTTTTGAGCCAGAAACAATAAACGTTTTTGCATCCTGAAAAGCCAAACCTCGGTAACTAACAGACGAATTTTCCTCATTAATCACTTGATAGGTTTGCGCAAAAGACAAACTCGATAACAATAGGACGAAATATTTCATTTTTTTATAAATTTTAGATTCTACATTTTATATAAAACTATTTTATCTCGGCGAATCAACCAAATATTTTTTAAGTTTGTGTTTTACATCAAATAAAATGAAACGATATACATTCTCAACATTACTTCTAAGTCTTACTTTAACATGTTTTAATCCAATTAATCAAACTGTTTATGGACAAAATATGTCAAAAAATAGTTCGAGAAGTTTACAGATTAATGAAAAAACATTAAACGATATTCTTGAGAGAAATAAAGCTTTTTACAAAGAAGGAAAAGTTGCCGATTATATTCCAGAATTAGGAAAAATGCAAGCGGATAAAATTGCTTTTTCTGTAGTTAATGAAAATGGTAAAGTGATAAATGTTGGCGATATCAATCAAAAATTTACAATTCAAAGTATTTCTAAAATCATTGCGTTGATGATTGCTGTTACAGAAAAAGGGGAGAAAAATGTATTTTCTAAAATGGGTTATTTCGGAACAGATAAACCATTTAATCATTACGCAAACCTTGAAACGACAGGAAAACCTCTGAATCCAATGATGAATGCTGGTGCGATTTTAACAACTTCTATGATTGATGGTGAAGGTGAAATTCCTTTCAAAAAAATCCTTGAAATGGTTCGCTACATCACCAAAAATAATTCGATAGATTATAGCAAATCCGTTTATAATTCTGAAAAAGAAACGGGACACAAAAATCGTGGAATGTTTTATTTGATGAAAAATAATGGCTTGATTGAAGGTGATGAAGAAAAGTTGAACAACTATTTCAAACAATGTTCTATCGAAGTAACTGCCGAAGATTTAGCTAAAATTGGTTATTTCTTTGCGCATCAATGCACACGTTTTGATGGTGATGCAACGTATAAAAATCCAGAAATCTCACAGTTAATTCAATCTCAAATGTTGACTGCTGGAATGTATGAATTTAGTGGCAAATATTCACGCACCGTTGGTTTACCAAGTAAATCTGGCGTTGGTGGCGGAATTACCGTTTCCGTTCCAAACAAAATTGGTATCGGCGTTTTCAGTCCTGCACTTGACGAACATGGGAATTCCGCAGCTGGATATCATATGATTTTGGATTTGGTAAAGCAATACAATTTAAGCTTATTTCAATAATTTCTTATGTTCGATTTTAGATTAAAAGTTTTTGATACGGTTGCTAAACGATTGAATTTCACGAAAGCAGCAAACGAATTAAACATAACACAACCAGCTGTTACAAAACACATTAAAGAAATTGAATTAAATCTTAACATTAAGTTATTTGAACGAAATGGGACGAAAATAAAATTGACCAAAGCTGGTGAAATTCTATTAAAATATACAGAAGAAATTTTTTCTGTTTATCAAAAAATGGAATTTGAAATTGGGCAATTACAAGAAAAACAAAAAGGAATTTTACGTTTGGGTGCAAGTACGACAATTGCGCAATATGTATTACCTCCTATTTTGGCAGAATTTCGAAAAAGATTTCCTGAAATTCAATTGAGTTTGGTGATTCAAAATTCGGAAAGAATTGAAGAATTATTAGGAAATCATAAAATCGATGTCGGTTTAATTGAAGCTCAAATCAAAAATAGAACGTTTCATTATTTTCCGTTTATGAAAGATGAAATTGTGTTAGTTTCTCGTCAAAATCATTCTATTTTTACCAAAAATAATATCAAATTAGATGATTTAAAGAACATTCCGTTGGTTTTTCGGGAACCTGGTTCTGGAACTTTAGAAACCATTGATTTAGCTTTAAAATCGAAAAATATAAAGCTAAATGAACTCAATATCGAAATTCAATTGGGAAGTACAGAAAGTATAAAATCGTATGTGTTACATTCTGATGCTTTAGCGTTTTTATCAATTCAATCTATTTTACAAGAACTTAAAAATCAAACTTTAACTATTATTGACATTAAAAACCTTGTGATAGAACGTAATTTCAATTTTATCATTCCAGAAGGTGATCAATCTAAATTGGTGAATTTGTTTATTAATTTTTGCAATAGTTATAACTTAAAGTAATAATAGATTACTTTTTATCATTTCTTTTTGAATAATAAGTACAAGAAATTTGTACCATAAAATTATTCAAATCATGAAAATTATACATTCAGAAAAAGGCTTATTTCAACAATTCACTACACAAAAAGTTATCTTTTTAATTTGTGCATTTCTATGTTTAATGCCTTTTATAAGCTCTCCTATCGCATTAGTTTTAGGATTTGTTGTTGCGCAAATATTTGGAAATCCATACGAAGTACAATCACGAAAAGTATCAAACACTTTACTGAAAGTTGCTGTGGTAGGTTTAGGATTCGGAATGAATATTTTTTCGGCTATACAAGCAGGAAAAGAAGGAATTGTATTCACCGTTGTAAGTATTTCTACGTTGATGATTTTAGGATTTTTATTTACCAAACTCTTCAAAATTGAAAAAGCTACAGGCTACCTAATTTCCGCTGGAACAGCAATTTGCGGAGGAAGTGCAATCGCTGCAATCGCGCCAATTACAAAAGCAAAACCCAATCAAATTTCGGTTGCTTTAGCAGTAGTTTTCACATTAAACTCAATTGCATTATTGATTTTCCCACCGCTTGGACATTTATTCAACTTATCTCAACACGAATTTGGTTTATGGTGCGCTATCGCAATTCACGACACAAGTTCTGTCGTTGGAGCAGCAAGTAAATACGGAGAAGAAGCTTTACAAATCGCTACAACAGTGAAATTAGCTCGCGCACTTTGGATTATTCCATTATCGTTTTTAACCTTATTGTTTTTCAAAAACAACACATCAAAAATTAATATTCCGTGGTTTATTGGTCTATTTTTAATCGCTATTTGTGTGAATACCTATGTACCTTTTGTCCATCAATTTAGTCCAATTATTATCGATCTATCTAAAGCTGCTCTTACGCTTACATTATTCTTAATCGGCACAAGTTTATCATTCAAAATGATGAAAAATATCGGCTACAAACCGTTATTAATGGCGATTATTTTATGGGTAATTATTGGTGTTGGAAGTTTAATTATGATTATGAATTTAGCTTAAAATCATTCAGATTTCTATATTTGTTGTTATCTTTAGAACAAGAAAATTTACAATGAATCATCGATTATTAAAAAATATTGCTCTCGGAATTGGATTTTCAATTTCGAGTTTTGTTTCTGCGCAAACCTATACTTTAAAATTCAAAACTAATTACGGAAAATTTGATGTAATGTTATATGATTTCACTCCCAAACATCGCGATTTGATTTTGAGTGAGATTAATAAAGGAACTTATACAAATGCACAATTTAACAGAGTTGTGAAAGATTTCGTCATTCAAGGAGGCGAATTAGATGATCCTATTTTGGCGCGAGAAGCCGAACATCCAGAGCAAAAACCGATTCGTTTAGCGCCAGAATTTAATCCGAAAGCTTTTCATAAAATGGGAGCTTTAGGTGCTGGTCGAGATGGAAATAAAGAAAAAGCTTCTTATTACAATCAAATTTATTTTGTTGTAGGAAAAAAAATTACAGCGAAAGAATTAGATGATTTGGAAACTAAAAAAGGAATCAAATTTACAGCAGAACAACGCGCTGAATATTTAAAAAATGGCGGACAGCCTCGTTTAGATCATGATTTTACAGTTTTTGGAGAAATTACAAAAGGTTTAGACAAAGTCATGAAAATTAGTGAATTTGAAACAAAGAACGAATTACCATTAGAACCTGTTATTTTTTCAATCAAAGTGAAAAAGAAAAAAACGCCTACAAAATATAACAAAACAAGTGTTTCTTTGGGCGGTACAGCGATAGGTTTTTAATTATTATTTTTGCAAATCAATTACAAATTATGCAATCATCAATTTTATTAACGACTTTAAACGCAAAATATATTCACCTCAATTTGGCAATTCGTATTTTGTACGATTTAAATCATCATCATGGAAATATTTTTTGGAAAGAATTTACGATTAAATCTGACTTTGATGAAGTTGCAGAAAAATGCGTTAAATACAATATTATCTGTTTTAGTTGCTACATTTGGAATATTACGCAGACGTTAGAAGTTTGTAAACGAATCAAACAAATTTCTCCTGAAACTAAAATTTTGATGGGTGGACCAGAAGTTAGTTACGAATATGATGATGTGATTGCAAATGATTATATCGACTATATCATTGTAGGTGAAGGAGAAATTCCGTTCGAGGAATTTGCAGCAAATTATCCCGCAATAGAAAATGTACCGAATTTAGTTTACAAAAAAGAGAACAAAGTTGTTTTCAATGCACAAAATATTCAATTTGATATTAATCGATTAAAAGGTCGAAATCCTTATCAATACGATAATCCAGCGGATTTGGAAAAGAAGGTTTGTTACATCGAAACTTCTCGTGGATGTCCTTATAAATGTGAGTTTTGTTTAGCAAGTTTAGACAATAAAATGCGCTATTTGCCGATGGAAACCATTAAAGAAAATTTGTTGTATTTGATGAAGCATGGAAAAACAATTAAGTTTTTGGATCGAACATTTAATATAAAACGTGATTTTACGATCGAATTGTTTCAATTTATTTTGGATCATTATCGTGAAGGAAATGTTTTTCAGTTCGAGATTACAGCAGATATTGTTCATCCTGATATTATAAAATTCATCAACGAAAATGTTCCAAAAAATCTTTTCCGTTTCGAAATCGGAATTCAAACCGTTAATCAACAAAGTAATCGAGAAGTTTCGCGCAAGCAAAATTTTGAAAAAACGTCAAATGTTATCAATCAATTGAAAGATCGTATTGAGATGCATTTAGATTTAATTGTTGGTTTACCTTTGGAATATATTGATGATTTGAAATTTAGTTTCGAAGAAACCTTTAAACTATATCCACCAGAATTGCAATTAGGTTTTCTGAAATTTCTGAAAGGGACTCCAGTTCGTCAAAAATATGAAAACTATGGTTACCATTTTGATCCAATGCCGCCTTATCAAATTATAAAAAGTGATTTTTTAAGTGAAAATGATTTAGAAAATATTACTGCTTTAGAAAATGCTCTGGAGATTTATTGGAACAAACCAAGAACGCCAGAAACGCTGAAATATATTAGTCAAAAGTATTCTATTTTCGATTATTTGATGGGATTAGGACAATATTTTGAGCAGCATCATTTGTTTCACAAACATACCTTGAACGATGTTTTTCAAACGATTTACGATTTTGCGCAAACATTTACAAACGACAAAATTATATTAGAATTAATCGCGATTGATTATTATAGTTTTCATAAATCAAAACCAAAAGATTTATTTGAAATGGAACAAAAAATTGAAGAAGATTTGAGTGAACTTGCTTCTCATCCAAAAAGTAAATTTGTTTCGATTCCAATTTCATTTGATTATCTAATTTGGAAAGATGAAAATCGAATTGAAGAAACTACTGAAAATTGGTTAATAGAATTTGTAGGAACTTCTCACAATATTATTCATTGCGAAGTTTTAGAGAAATAGAAGTATAAAAAAACCTCTCAAATATTTGAGAGGTTTTTTTCTTAAGATTAGAATTGCTTATTGCCATCCACCTCCAACAGCGCGATATAATTCGACCATTGATGATAAAGATGATAATTTCGCATCAACAACATTCAATTCAGCATTCAACCCATTGTCTCTTGCTGTAATTACTTCTAAATAGTTTGCCATACCGTAGTTTAACAATTCTTCAGAATAGGTAATTGCTTGATTGTATAATTGATATTCTTTTTGTTTATATTCAGCTTTCTTCGTTGCTGCATCGTATGTGTATAACGCATCAGAAACCTCTTTACTTGCATTTAAGATTTTGCTTTTATAATTAATCAAAGCATTTTCTTGATTTGCTAAAGCAACTTCTTTTTGCGTACGCAATTTACGTTGTTGTAACAAAGGTTGAGTTAAGCTACCGATCACCGTTGCAAATAAAGATTGCGCACTAAATAATTTATCAATATCAATTCCTTGTACACCACCTGTTGCAGTAATAGAAAGAGAAGGATAAAAACTTGCATTCGCAACGTTAACATTCTCAAAAGCGTTCATCAATCCAAACTCTGCAGCTTTGATATCAGGACGATTTTCTAATAATTGAGCTGGAACACCAACAGATAATTTTTCGTCAATTTTTTGAGAAGCTAAGTTTGTACGATTAATAGATTGAGGATTTGTTCCTAACAAAATACTCATCACATTTTCATTCATCTTAATTCCATTTTCAACGTCAACCAATAATGATTTCACATTGAACAATTGCGCTTCTGTTTGGTTAACTGCAACTTCTGTTACATTCCCAGCTTCTTTCAAAGCTTTCGTTGTTTCTAAACTTTGCTCGCGGTTGATTAAAGTTTTATCTAAAATTCTTTTTTGCTCATCTAAAGCCAATAAGTTGTAATATGCATTTGCAATAGATGCAACAATTTGCGTTTTTACCGCTTTGTGTGCTTCTACAGTTTGCAAATAAGTTGCTGCAGATGCACGTTGATTACTTCTAATTTTACCCCAAATATCTGCTTCCCAACTTAAGTTCCCTGAAACTTCGTATTGACTTTGTGCACGTTTTGACATCAATGCACCAAATTGAGTATTACGAGAGTTTTCTGTAAACGTATATTTCGGACCTACAGATAAAGTTGGTAAATAACCTGCTTTACCTTGTTTAGCATACGCCTCAGCAACTGCAATATTTTGCAGTGCTGAACGTATATCTAAATTATTTTGTAAACCTTGATTAATCAAAGCTTGTAATTGAGTGTCTGTAAAAATTTGTTTCCAAGAAACAGTTGCAACACTTGCACTGTCTTTTGCAATAACATCTGTTCTGAAATTTGCTTCATTTACAACAGCTTCAGGACGATGATAATCTTTTGCTACGAAACAAGACTGAACAGCAAACAATCCAGCTGCGATTAAAGTAATATTAAATATTCTGTACTTTTTCATTTTTAGATTGAATTATTATGTTCAATTTCTTCTTGTGGACGATCAAATTTAACTGGTTTAACTTTTTCTTGTAATGTTTGGAAAACAACAAACAATACTGGAATAACAAATAAACCTAAAATTGTACCTACCAATAAACCAAATGCTGCTCCAGTAGCTACAGAACGGTTACCAGCAGATGATACACCTGTTGCAAATACTAATGGCATTAATCCTAAAATAAAGGCAAAAGATGTCATCAAAATTGGACGTAAACGAGCTTTAGCTCCATCTATAGCTGCCTGAACAATTGACATTCCGTGTACACGTCTTTGTAAAGCGAACTCTACAATCAAAATGGCATTTTTAGCGAGTAACCCAACCAACATGATTAAGGCAATTTGGAAATAGATATTATTTTCTAATCCAGCTAACCATTGAGATAAATACGCCCCCATCATACCACAAGGAACAGATAATAATACTGCGAATGGTAAAACATAAGATTCATATTGTGCAGATAAGATAAAGTACACGAATACGATACATAAAGCAAAAATCATTGCTGTTTGAGAACCTGAATTAATCTCCTCACGAGTAAGACCTGTAAAGTCAGTACTATAAGAAGTAGATAATGTTTGTTCAGAAACTTGATTAATTGCTGTAATCGCATCACCTGTAGAGAATCCTGGTTTTACTGCTCCTGTAATATTAGCTGATGTAAATAAGTTGAAACGGTTAACAGAGTTAGGACCATACACACGTTTTAAAGTCACAAATTGTGAAACTGGTGTCATTGAACCTGCATCCGTTTTCACGAACATTTTATTTAAGCTTGTTTCATTGATACGATCATCTGGTGAAGCTTGAATGTACACACGGTATTGTTTACCAAAACGTGTAAAGTCAGCTGCATATAATCCTCCAATATATCCTTGTAAAGTTGAGAAAATAGAACTTACTGAAACACCAGATTGTTTTGCTCTTTCAATATTAACATCGATTTCGTATTGAGGAAAACCTGTGTTTAAAGATGTTTGAGCATACATAATTTCTGGACGTTGCATTAAAGCACCAATATATTCCTTTGCAACTTTATCAAAATCAGCAATATCTCCACCTGTTTTATCTAATAATTTCAACTCGAAACCAGAAGACATACCAAAACCTGGAATTGATGGTGGTTGGAAGAAAATCATTTGAGCATCAGGAATTTGAGCTGCAGCACCAAATAATTGTCCAATGATTGATTGTACTGATAAAGCATCTGTTGTACGTTCTTCGAATGGCTTCAATTTAATGAACATCATACCATAGTTAGAACCAGCTCCAGAAATAATAGAGTTACCCGAGATAATTGTTGCTTTATCTAATCCAGGAATTTTTTCAATTTTTTTCTGGAATTCTTTTTCAACTTCATATACACGGTCCATAGAAGCACCCGCTGGTAACTCGATATTACCAATAATAAACCCATTATCTTCAGTTGGTACGAAACCTGTTGGCATCATCTTTCCAACACCCCAAATTCCTAAACCACTTACAATAATCAATAAGAATGAAATCCATTTGTGTTTAATTAAAAATTTGAATGAATTACCATATTTATGTGTCATACGATCAAATGAAGCATTGAAAGCATCAAAGAATCGCTGAATAAAGTTACGTTTTTGCTCTCCTTCTTGATGTGGTTTTAAGAATAAAGCACACAATGCTGGAGATAATGTCAAGGCATTTAATGCCGAAATTAAAATGGCAACAATTAAAGTAATACCAAATTGTTTGTAGAATACTCCGGTTGGTCCTGAGATAAATGTTACTGGTACGAACACCGCACACATTACTAATGTAATCGAAACGATTGCTCCAGAAATTTCATCCATCGCATTTTTTGTTGCATCCATAGGAGCTTCGTGATGAGACTCCATTCGAGCATGCACGGCTTCCACCACAACAATGGCATCATCTACCACAATACCAATGGCGAGTACTAAGGCAAATAACGTTAATAAGTTTAACGAGAATCCTGCCAAATTAAGGAAAAAGAATGTACCAATAATAGACACTGGTACCGCAATCAATGGTACTAATGTAGAACGGAAATCTTGTAAGAAAATATATACAACAATAAATACTAAGATAAACGCTTCTATCATTGTGTGAACAACTTTAGAAATAGACGCATCTAAGAATGTATTTGTATCCATTAAGATAGTGTAAGAAACTCCTTCTGGTAATAATTTAGAAGCTTTTTCTAACTCAGCTCTCAAGTTTACAATAATTTCTTGTGCATTAGATCCTGGTGTTTGATAAACAGCAAATACAGCAGAAGGATCCCCATCCATTGCAGAACGTCCTGCATAAGATTGAGCACCAAATTCTACATTTGCTACATCTTTTAATCTTAGAACCTGTCCGTTTGGTAAAGATTTAATAACAATATTACGATATTGATCTTCTGTCTTGTATCGTCCAGAATATGTAATTGTATATTGGAATGACTGTCCAGAGTTTTCTCCTAACGAACCAGCAGCAGCTTCAAGAGATTCTTGAGATAAAGCTGCAGAAACTTCAGAAGGAACTAAACCATAACTTGCCATACGAGAAGGATCTAACCAAATACGCATAGAATAAGTCATCGCACCAAACACAGTTGCATCCCCTACACCGTTTACACGTTTTAAGGCTGGAATAATATTGATGTTCAAATAATTTTGAAGATAAATCTCATCGTATTTGGGGTTTGTTGAACTAAACGAAGCAAACATCAATGCTGATGTCTGTTGTTTTTGTGTCACAACCCCTGAACGAGTTACCTCCGAAGGTAATAATGGTGTAGCACGTGCCACACGGTTTTGTACGTTTACCTGTGCGATATCTCCATCTACACCTGGTTTAAATACAACATCAATAGAAGCAGAACCGTTATTAGAGGCAGTAGAAGAAATATAATCCATTCCTTCAACCCCATTCACCTGTTCCTCTATCGGGATAATTACAGACTCCATTACTGTCTTTGCATTCGCTCCGGGATATGAAGCAGAAATTTTTACAGTAGAGGGTGCAATATCTGGATATTGTGTTACCGGAAGCGATATAAGCCCCAGTATACCCAATATCAATATAAGGATAGAAATTACCGTAGATAATACGGGTCTTTCAATAAACTTTTTTAACATATCTATTTACAATTTAGAATACCGTTTTTGTAGATTCTACGATTTGATCAAAGTTTGCTGGAGTTGGTTTAACAGCTGTTTTATCACGTAGTTTTCCTACACCTTGTGCAACAACTTTATCACCTTTTTTCACTCCGTCTTTTACAACTGCCATATTATTCGCTCTTTCTACTACAGTAATTGGCGTTGCGTAAGCTGTATCTTTTGTTACTTTGTAAACATAAGTCATACCTTGTTGTTCAAACGTTGCAGCCTCTGGCACAACCAATACATCAACATAAGTTTTTGGAACACGAATACGCCCTGAGTTACCATTTGCCAAAAGCTTAGCCTCATTATTGAACGTAACACGGAAATCAATTGTCCCTGTTGTTGGATTAATTTGACCAGTTACAGTTTGTATTTTACCTTTCTCAGGATAAACATCTCCATTAGCTAATACTAATTCAACTGCTGGAATTTTGTTTAATTTATCTTTTAAAGTTGATCCTTCAGATTTAGAAATAAAGTTTAAATACTCTTTCTCATTCATAGAGAAATAAGCATATACTCTACTTGTATTTGAAACTGTAGTAATTGGAGTTTGATCTGTAGGACCAACTAATGTACCTTGACGAGAATTAATAGAACCAACCACTCCACTAATAGGTGCTCTAACAACAGAATAATCTACATTTGCTTGAGCTCCTTTGTAATTTGATTGAGCTTCAGTAACACCAGCCTGCGCTTGAGACTTAGCAGCTACAGCTTGATTATAACTCGCTTGTGCTTTTGCTAGATTAGCTTTTGCAGTTTCTAATTGTACATTACTAATAATATTTTTCTGTACCAACGGAGTCAATTTGTTTACCTCTACTTGAGCTGCTTGTACTGCCGCTTGTGCTGCACTTACATTAGCCTGAGCCGCTTTTACATTAGCTTGCGCTGCACCAACACCTGATTTTAAAGCATCCGCATTTTGAGTTAAAACATTTGTCTCTAATTTGAACAAAGGTTGACCAGCTTGTACATATTGACCTTCATCAACATAAACTTCTGTAATATATCCTTGGATTTTTGCACGAACATCATTATTTACAATACCTTGAATATTTGCAGGGTATTCATCATAACTCGTTACCACTTTCGTAGGCACATCAACTACCGGATAAGGCGTTGGACCTTGTGCTTGTTGAGCAGCAGCATTGTCTTTCTTTCCACAAGAACTCAAAGCTATTGCCAAAGCACCAACCATTATAACGTTAACGTTTTTCATATTACTTTTACTTATTTTCTAGTTGAATTTTATTTATTTTCTAGTTGAATTTTATTTATTTTTTGTATTGTTTCGTCTAATATCACTTTTGTTTGATTAAGATGTTCCAAATAGATATCAACTACTCTATTTTCAACATTTTTAGAAAGCGTATTATTCGCTAGTTTATGTTCTTTTATTCGATTTGTATAACCTATATCTTGAGAAATCATTTCAAATAAAAAATCTAATTTCTCTGTCAAATAATTAAAATTTAATCTAAAATATCTTTTTCTAGAATTAATTTTATTTATGTATTCGATGTGTTTCATCGATAGTAAGTAGTTAATAGAGTTTGATAAGGAACTTTTACTAACATTAAAAATCTCAAGAAGTTCTTCGAAAGTAAATCCCTCCTCATCTGATTCTAAAATCATGTATGCTTGCAACTTAGCCGTCAGTGGAGGAAAACCATAAGTTCTCTCCAAAAAAGCACTAAAGCTGCAAAAAAGATCCAAATTACATGCTTGATTTTTTATATTCATAATTGTATAATCTACAAAACCATGCAAATATAAAATAGTTAGTTCGGTTTACACAGAACTAACTATACTTTTTTCGATATTTAACAATTAATTAAATTAATAATTTGTTAATTCACATCTTAAATCCAAACAAAAAATAGACCAAACAAATTAAAAATAAAGCTATTATAGCATAATTAATTATTATTTTACACAATATTACATAAGCAACCTTTTGTTTAAAAGAACTATTGAGACTTAAAATTTATAGGAGTTTTTGTTAAAAAATTATTAATTTCATCAACATCGTTTAAATAATCGAATTTTAAATCTTCATGAAATTTTTCAAAAATAGAAAAAATCAATTTCAATCTCCCGTGTTGATAATTGTATAATTTTTCTGCATTATCTCCTGTTGTATAAGTTTCAAAAAGATAAGGATAACGACTAAAAGATTCTTGAATGATATATTTTCTCAATTCAAATTCTGACACTTTATCTTTCGTAATTTGAACATGATAATTCACAATTCCACTCAATGTTTTTAACGTCAACAACAATTGACGATGACTTCTATTTATATTAATCTGATTAATTAAGTGATGAGACTTTTTAAACTGCAAATCAATCTTTTCATAAATATTTTTTACACGATCTTGCAAATCATTTTCACCCTCTAATAATTGAAAATGCAAATGTTCTACTAAAGTTTCATCTTTATTGATAAGACGCAAAAGAAGTTTATCTTTTTCCTTTGAAGGAAGATCTAAGATAGAGTTTTTCAATTCAGGAACGTCTTTCAATTTCATACTTATTTTGTTTGTTGTTAGCTTGTTTAAAATTACAAAAATATTCGAGATAATTCATTTTACACAAAACGATTAAATCATATAAATAATGTATATTCGAAAAAATAAATCATAACCTAAATGCCAAAATCACTCAAAATCTACATCATTTCTTCAGTTCTCCTCATTTTATTTTTATTGAGTTTAAACCTTATGGGGTTGAATTTAAAAGGAGAATATACCTATCAAATTCTTGCTTGGACTTGGATTATTTTCACCTTTTACATCGTTATTAAATTTTGGAAAATTATCTATATCAAAATTTATGGTTTTTTACTTTTTGCTTTAGTTGGATTGAGCATTTTACCAATGGCAATTCCGTTTCTATCTATCGTTAGTTTTTTATTCAATATGAATACAATTCAAACCATTAAAGTAAATGATGAATATAAAATAGTAGTTACGAAAAAAGTTATGGCAATGAAACGTGCTTATATCTATAATTCTGAATCTAAATTTCCTATTTTAGAAAAATCAAACAATATCGCGAGACCAGATTATAGTGATATTGTTTCTGAAACATTAAATATTAATTCTGATGATCCAAAGCTATATGAATACGAAAACGAACCTATTCAGCAAGCTAAACTGATTTCTATAAACAAGGATAGTATTGGAATTGAATATCAAATTCTCAACAAAAAGAAAATTATTTATCATAACCTTAACGAAACTTATGGATATTAAACGTATTTCGTGATTTATAATCCGTACTTTTGCACTCCGAAAAAAGGATTATAATTATGAAAAGCGTTGTAGAACACAGAAAATTACTTGGAGTTGATAAAAATGTAACTCTAAAAGAGTTGAAAACAATTTACAGAAACACGATGAAAGATGCGCATCCTGATAAATTTATCAACGACGAAGCAGGCAAAATAGAAGCTGAAGAAAAAAGTAAAGTTGTGATCGAAGCATACCACTTTTTAGTAAGTATTAATCCTGAAACGCACGAAAAAAACAAAGAAGAATATACGATTACAACTGCAAAATCTAACATTCATGATTTTTATATGGATGAACAAATTTTGAAAGTAGAACATTTAGATGGAAATCATTACGAGTATTTTGGCGTTCCTAAAAATACGTACATCAAAATGGTAAATTCTGATTCTCCAAGCCGTTTTGCAAGAAGACATATCTATGGAAAATTTACGCATAGAAAAGCTGGTGAAGCAATGAAAGATTAATTATCGGAACGATATATAACAAAAAAACCACTTCAATCGAAGTGGTTTTTTTATGCTTAATATATTCTATTGATTAGTTTCCTAAAATATAGTTGAAAATCAATGGAGCAACAATAGTCGCATCAGATTCTATCATATATTTTGGTGTATCAACATCTAATTTACCCCATGTAATTTTCTCATTTGGAACTGCTCCAGAATAAGATCCGTAAGATGTCGTAGAATCAGAAATTTGACAGAAATATGCCCAGAAAGGAACATCTGTCCACTCTAAATCTTGGTACATCATTGGAACAACACAAATTGGGAAATCTCCAGAGATACCACCAGCAATTTGGAAGAAACCTACACCTTTACCATCAGAATTAGCACGATACCACTCTGTTAAGTAAATCATGTACTCAATTCCAGATTTTACTGTAGACGCTTTTAAATTTCCTTTGATTACGTTAGACGCAAAAATGTTTCCTGTTGTAGAGTCTTCCCAACCTGGACAAACGATAGGTAAATTTTTCTCAGCAGCAGCAACAATCCAAGAATCTTTCGGATCAATTTCGTAGTATTGCTCTAAAACTCCAGAATTTACAACTTGGTATAAAAATTCGTGTGGTAAATAACGCTCACCTTTTTCTTCTGCTGCATGCCAAACATTCTCTAAATGCTCTTGTAAACGACGAAAAGCCTCCTCTTCTGGAATACAAGTATCTGTAACACGGTTGAAGTGTGTATCTAACAATTCGCGCTCTTGCTCTGGTGTTAAATCACGGTAATTTGGAATTCTTTTATAGTGAGAATGCGCAACTAAATTCATTACGTCTTCTTCTAAATTTGCTCCTGTACAAGAAATGATGTGCACTTTATCTTGGCGAATCATTTCCGCTAATGAAATTCCTAATTCAGCAGTAGACATTGCTCCACCCAAAGAAATTAACATTTTACCACCTTCTAACAAGTGTTGCTCATATCCTTTTGCAGCGTCAACTAAAGCAGCTGCATTAAAGTGTCTATAGTTATGTTCTATAAACTGACTGATTGGTCCTTTACTCATTTTATTTGTTTTATATTTTATTAAAAATTCTAATTATTTATATCCTAATGTATTCAACACATCTTGATGCGTTTGTTCTTCTGAATATACTTTTGCTTCATAATTTTCGTCAATCAAAATATATTTGGGCTGAGGAATTAAACAGTGATTAATTCCACCAAAACCACTAATATTATCTTGGTAAGCTCCTGTATTAAAGAAACCGATATACAATGGTTTTGCTTGATCATATTTCGGAAGATAAATGGCATTTACATGCTGTTCTGAATTGTAATAATCGTCAGAATCACATGTTAAACCTCCTAATAATACACGTTCATACTTATCGTACCAACGGTTAATTGGCAACATTACAAATCGTTTCGAAATTGCCCAAGCATCTGGCAAAGTTGTCATAAAAGAAGAATCGATCATATCCCAATACTCTTTATCATTTTGTTTCTTTTGATAAAGAATTTTGTAGACTACTCCTCCACTTTCTCCTACTGTAAACGAACCAAATTCTGTAAAAATATTTGGAACAGGAATTCCTTCTTCATCACAAATCATTTTAATTTGCAACAAGATTTCTTTCGCCATGTATTCGTAATCATATTCGAAATTCAACGAATTTTTGATTGGGAATCCACCACCAATATTCAAACTATCTAATTCTGGACAAACTTTTTTAAGGTTTACATAAACTCTCAAACATTTTGTCAACTCATTCCAATAATACGAATTGTCTTTAATTCCTGTATTAATAAAGAAATGAAGCATTTTCAATTTAATGCGTTCATTAGGTTTTACCATTGTCTGATAAAAAGGAACAATATCCTTGTAACCAATTCCTAAACGAGAAGTATAAAATTCAAATTTTGGTTCTTCTTCCGATGCAATACGAATTCCGATTTCAAAATCACCTTCAATTGCCTCAGAAAACAAATCAACTTCCTCGTAATTGTCAATTACTGTAATCGTTTTACGATGTCCGCTATTTACCAAACGAGCAATATTTTCTACATATTCCTCACGCTTGAAACCGTTACAAACAACATATTGATCGTCTGTAATCAAACCTTCTCCAATCAAATTTTCGACAATATTAATGTCAAATGCAGAAGATGTCTCAATGTGAATATCGTTTTTTAATGCTTCACCTAAAATGTGACGAAAGTGAGAACTTTTTGTACAATAACAATAATTGTAAGTTCCCTCATAGTTTAACTCTTCACGCGCTTTTTCGAACCAACCTTTCGCTTTCTGAATGTTTTGCGAAATTTTAGGCAAATATGTGAATTTTAATGGTGTTCCATGTTCTTCGACCAAAGCTTTTAGGTCAATTCCATTAAATTTTAAGTACTCTCCATCTAATTCAAATTCATCTTGTGGAAAGTCAAATGATTGCGTGATTAAATCTATGTATTTAGTTTTCATTATGCTTTATAAATGTTACGTGTGTTTAATAATTCTAAAAATTTTGCAAAAAAATTAGGGTATTACAGACGTATCGCATAATATACATTGCGAAGCAATAAGGGGAAAGAAGAATTCTTAAATTCGTTTCTATTCATTAAAACTACTGCGTTAAAGCTCTTTCTATTCTCAACGCTTTCGAATAAAAGGTTAAAACTCATCAACTTTTTTTATTAAAAAAATTATAAAAATACTTGTCGCAAATATAAGTTTTTTAATTCTGTTAAAAAGATAAAATAATATTAAAATTTAGCTTTACAGAACTGATGTTTTATGATGTAAAACAAATATTCAACAATTATTCAAAAATTTATTTTTTCTTTAAGGTTTAGCAAGGTTAAATATTGTATTTTTGAAATCGTTTTGAACGTAAATTATGGGTAAAATTATTGCTATTGCTAACCAAAAAGGTGGTGTTGGTAAAACGACAACTTCGTTAAACCTTGCCGCTTCATTAGGTGTTTTAGAGAAAAAAGTTTTATTAATTGACGCAGATCCGCAAGCAAATGCAACATCTGGTTTGGGTTTTGATTTGGATGAAATCGAAGCTGGAACCTATGAAGTATTGGAAAATGAAGTGCTTGCGAGCAAAGCTATTTTACAATCAGAATCGCCAAACCTAGACTTGATGCCTGCTCATTTAGATTTAGTTGCTGCCGAGATTGAGATTGTAGATTACGAGAACCGCGAATACATGTTAAAAAACGCGCTATCAGAAATCAAAGATCAATATGATTATATTATTATAGATTGCGCGCCTTCACTTGGTTTAATTACTTTGAATGCGCTTACAGCTGCAGATTCTGTGATTATTCCTATTCAGTGCGAATATTTTGCATTAGAAGGTTTAGGAAAATTATTAAATACGATAAAAGGAATTCAACAACATCACAACAAAGAACTGGATATTGAAGGTTTATTGTTGACGATGTATGATTCGCGTTTACGCCTTTCTAATCAAGTATTAGACGAAGTGAACAATCATTTTCCGCAAATGGTTTTCAAAACAATTATTACTCGAAATGTACGTTTGTCAGAAGCACCAAGTTTTGGCGAAACAATTATTCAGTACGACGCAGCAAGTAAAGGTGCAGAAAATTACTTAAATTTAGCGCGTGAATTTTTAATTAACAACAACGATACAGTTTAAATAAAATGGCAAAGCCAAACAAAAATAATCGCTTAGGACGTGGATTATCTGCTCTATTAAAGGATGAACCAACTGTAAAAACAGCACAAGATGAAGGTGCAAAGAAATTGGTTGGAAACATTTTGGAAATAGATTTAGAAAAAATCACCGCGAATCCTTGGCAGCCACGAACTAATTTCGATAAAAAAGCTTTAGAGGAATTGGTTTCGTCTATTCAAACATTAGGCGTTATTCAACCGATTACGATTCGTAAAAAACCAACTGGTGAATATGAATTGATTTCTGGTGAAAGACGTTTTCGCGCTTCACAATTAGCTGGTAAAAAAACAATTCCAGCTTATGTACGTTTAGCAAATGACCAAGAAATGCTGGAAATGGCATTGGTCGAAAATATTCAGCGTCAAGATTTAGATGCGATCGAGATTGCGCTTTCTTACCAACAATTGATTGATGAAATCAAGTTAACACAAGAAGAATTAAGTAAACGTGTTGGGAAAGACAGAACGTCTATTACCAATTATTTGCGTTTATTAAAATTAGACCCAATTATCCAAACAGGAATTCGTGACGGAATGATTTCAATGGGACACGGTCGCGCTTTAATGGCTATTGATGATACTGATTTACAATTTGATATTTACGAAAAAATTGTCAAAAACAATTTATCTGTTCGCGATACAGAACGTTTAATCAAATCGATAAAAGAAGGTAAACCTGAGAAAAAAGCAACAAATGAATTACCTTCTCAGTACAAAGAAGCATTAAGTTCTATTTCAAATTCATTGAATACGAAAGTTGAAATAAAACGTGCAAATAATGGAAAAGGTAAAATAATTTTGAATTTTACTTCTGATGATGAGTTTGAACGATTAAGAAAATTTTTAAATGAGAATTAAAGCATTCTTACTTGGATTAACGATCTCTTCGACGTTTGCTTTCGGTCAAGTTAAAACGGATTCTTTAGTCGTTGTCGAAAATAATGTTATTGTAAACGATACAATGAGCGTAACTAAAGAAGCATTAATGGAGAAAAGTCCAATTAGAGCCTCTTTGTATTCGGCTATTTTACCTGGTGCTGGACAATTGTATAACAAAAAATGGTTAAAAGCACCTATTGCGCTTGGTTTAGTAGGTACAGGAACAGGTTTTACGATTTATTACAATAATTTGTACAAAAAATACCGAAAAGCTTATATTGCGGTAAGAGAAGGAACACCAAACGAATTCACAGGAATTTTATCTGCAGAGCAATTGGCAGTTATTCAAGATGATTACAAACGAAAACGCGATTATAGTGTCGCTTTAACTGCATTAGCTTATTTATTAAATATTGTAGATGCAACAGTAGATGCGCATTTATTCACAGTTCGTAATGACACAGAAATGTCATTCAAACCAACAGTCATTCAAGATGAAATGACATTAGAGCCAGTTTTAGGATTGGCATTTAACTTAAAATTTTAGAAATTACAGATGAAAATTGCATTAATAGGATACGGAAAAATGGGAAAAGCCATTGAAGAAATTTTAATTCAACGCGGACACGAAGTTGTACTTAAAATATCTCGTACTCCACTTGCGGAAGAATTAAATAATGTTGAAGTTGCAATAGAATTTTCGAGACCAGAATTCGCTTACGACAACCTTAAAGTATTACTTGAAAATAAAATAGCAACAATTTGTGGAACAACAGGATGGTTAGATAAACAAGAAGAAATTAATCATTTAGCAATTTCAAATAACACCGCTTTTTTATATGCTTCTAACTTTAGTTTGGGCGTTAATTTATTCTTCGAATTAAATTCTATTTTAGCTCGAATGATGAATAAATATCGTAACGAATACCAAATTAATCTAGAAGAAATTCATCATACACAAAAGCTTGATGCACCTTCTGGAACAGCGATTACAATTGCAGAAGGAATTATTGACAATTCAACATATAATTCTTGGTCGATGGACGAAAAAGCAAAAGACATTATTCCAGTTGAAGCAAAAAGAATCGAAGATGTTCCCGGAACACATATCGTACAATATAACTCTGATGTAGATACTATTGAGATTTCTCATACGGCGCATTCTCGCAAAGGTTTTGCCTTAGGTGCCGTGATTGCTGCGGAATGGATTTGGAATAAACAAGGTGTTTTCACAATGAAAGATGTACTTGAACTGAACTAAATTAAAATACTAAATATCAAAAACTTATGCATGTACTAATTTACTGGTTAATTGGTTTTATTATTGCCAATATAATCTTTGGAGCTGCAACTTGGAAATTATATAAAAATGCTGGAAAGCAAGCAATTCAAGCTTATATTCCTTTTCTAAATATCTGGAAAGGTTTAGAAATTATTCATCGTCCAAAATGGTGGATTATTCTATTTTATTTGCCAATTGTTGGTCCTATTTTTTGGTTAGTATTCTTTGTTGATTTAGGAGATTCTTACGGAAAAATTGAAACAAAAGACAAAGTCATTATGGTTTTGACTTTAGGTTTATACATTTTTGCGGTTAATTATTCTGATAATCCAAAATATTTAGGTCCAGAAAAACGCAAACCAACATTTGTTTCTTCCTTAATTTTTGCCCTTGTTTTAGCAACTTTGGTTCATAACTGGTTTATTCAACCAATGATTGTTCCAACAGGATCGATGGAAAATACAATCAAAATTGGTGATGCTTTATTTGTAGAAAAAGTAAGTCACGGAGCGCGTGTTCCTATGACACCAATCGGAATTCCATTCTCAGAATTTATTTACCGTGATGGTTTTATCGACAAAGCACGCCTACCTTATATGCGTATTCCAGGTTGGAGAGATTTAAAATCGAACGACATTGTTGTCTTCAACTATCCTACAGATTCTATTTACAATGCGATCGATCGTAAAGATGCTTATGTAAAACGTTTAGTTGGTTTACCAGGAGAAACTGTACAGATTCGTAATGGAGTTTTATATGTAAACGATAAAAAATTCATTCCGAAAAAAGATGCACAAGTTCAGCATGCTTATACAGTTGTTGTAAAAACTCCTTTCAGTGATAAATTATTATACGATAATTTTGGAATCATAAGTACAGATTATAATGCTGCAAAACAAAGCGACGGAACATTTATTTATCAATTTGCAGCTTTGACTGATGCTCATGTTACAGCAATGAAATCTAATGCAAATGTAGTTTCTGTTGAACCTATTTTACAACCTGTAGGTGAAAAAACGGAACATATTGTAAATGGAAAAATTGATAGTACAAACACTATTTTTCCAGTAAACAAAAACTGGAATCCTGATCAATACGGACCTTTATACATTCCGAAAAAAGGTGATGTAGTTGATGTTAACAAAGAGACTTTAGCGCAATATATTAACATTATTCGTCGCTATGAAAACAATACATTAAGAGTTGATTCTACAAACGGTAAGTTTGATGTATTTATCAATGATCAAAAAACAGATAAATACGAAATCAAACAAAATTACTATTTTATGGTTGGTGATAACAGAAATCAATCATTAGATGCACGTTTCTTTGGTTATGTTGGAGAAGATCATATTATTGGTCGTCCTATTATGATTTGGGCAAATATGAACGGAATGTTCGAGCCTGCTGCTCCTAAGAAATTTATTTGGAATCGTTTCTTTACATCAATTAATAATGATAATCCTGACAAAACTTCTTACGGAATTTATGTTCTAATTGCCTTAATTGGTTGGATTGGATATGATATTGTAAAAGCTCGTAAAGAGAAAAAGAAGAACAAATATTAATAAAAAGAGCGATTAAAATCCTCTAAATTATAAAATTAACAACACTATAAATGTGCATTATAAGCTACTTGTAATGCACATTTCCATATAAAATAATAGAATGAAAAATACGTTTGCAGCTTTTTATTTTGGACCGATTGATTACTATGCAGAAATGGTAAAAAGCCAAACTTTGGATATCGAAGTTCAAGAAAATTTTCAAAAGCAAACTTACCGTAACCGCATGTATATTTTGGGTGCAAATGGTAAATTAATGTTGAATATTCCAATTTTACACAACGGAACACGTTTGTTCAAAGATTTGCAACCTTCTTATGAATATGATTGGCAAAAAGAACACATCAAATCTTTAAAGTCAGCTTATCAAAGTTCTCCATATTTTGAATATTATGAAGATGAAATTATTCCAATTTTAGAACAAAAAGAGAAATTTCTTTTAGATTTTAATCTAAAAACAATTGATTTCATCAACAAGAAATTAAGCTTAGATTTGGAGATTTCTAAAACTGAAACCTATCAAGATCTGAATCCTGAAAATGATTTCAGAAATCAATTTTCTGCTAAAAAAGCACCTCAGTATAACCTACCAGAATATGCACAAGTTTTTGATGATAAATTTGAGTTTATAGAAGGTTTGAGTATCTTAGATTTACTTTTTAGCGAAGGACCAAGTGCCGCAGTATATTTAAAAAACTTAATAAAATAACAACATGAGAAAATTATTTATTGCTTTAGGATTTGCCTTTACATTAGGGTTTGTTCAAGCACAAACAACAGAAGTACCAAAAGAAAAATGGTATCATGCAGGTGTAGAACAAACAGGTGTTTATGGTGTAAATACTGATCAAGCTTTACAATTCTTAAAAGACAACAAAAGAAAAGCAAATACAATTATTGTAGGAGTTTTGGACAGCGGTGTTGAAAATTTTCACGAAGATTTGAAAGCAAATATGTGGTCAAATCCAAAAGAAATTCCAGGAAACGGAATCGATGATGACAAAAATGGTTACATTGATGACGTACATGGATGGTCTTTTTTAGGAACAGCAAAAGGAATCAATTACAATGATGATACCACTGAATTAACACGTGTTTACAAAGCTTTATCATCTAAATACGCAACTTTCGATCAAAAGAAAAATCATGAAGCTATTGTAAAAAATCCTACTGAATATGCTGAATTTCAAAAAATTGAAAAAGAATATTTAAGCGCTGTAGGAAAAGCAAAATATAACCAACAAGTTGCTCAATCTAAATTGAATGCTGTTGAAGGTGGTGTAAATAAAATGGTTCTTGAATTTGGAGATACTAAATTAACTAAAGATATTTTAAAAAATTACCAACCAACAGATTCTCAAATCTTAGAAGCTTTATGGATTTTTGGTGAATTGAAAGAAGAGCAATGGGTTGGGAAAACGATGAAAGAAGTTTCGAATACCTATTTAGGAGCTGCTCGTCGTGCTGCGAAGGGAGATGCTTTATCTTCTCACTTAAATTTAGATTTGGTTGATCGTAAAGATGTTGACAATCCAAATGATAAAAAAGAGCGTTTTTATGGAAACAGTGATTCTAACGGACCTGAATCTTCTCACGGAACTCACGTTGCTGGAATTATCGGTGCTGTAAGAGGAAATAATATCGGTTCTGAAGGAACGACTGGAGGAAATAATGTAAAAATTATGTCGGTTCGTACAGTTCCAAATGGAGACGAACGCGATAAAGATGTTGCAAATGCAATTTACTACGCAGTTGACAATGGAGCAAAAATCTTGAATATGTCTTTCGGAAAACCTTATTCTCCTGATGCAGATTTAGTTTGGGATGCGTTCAAATATGCTTCTGATAAAGGTGTTTTAATCGTTAAAGCGGCTGGAAATAGCAACGAAGATATTGATGTTCATGTACATTATCCAACTAATTTTAGAAATGGAAATGTTGTTTCTAAATCTGTTCTTACGGTTGGTGCTTCTACTAAAGATCCAAATGCTTTAAAAGCTCGTTTCTCTAACTATGGTAAAAAATCGGTAGATGTTTTTGGACCAGGACAAGAGATTTATGCAACATATCCAGGGGTTGATCAATATCGTTTCTTAAACGGAACTTCTATGGCTTCACCTGCTGTTGCTGGTGTTGCAGCGTTGGTTTGGTCACATTATCCAAAATTAACTGCAGAAGATATTCGTAATATCTTAATGGAAACAGTTAATAAAAATGAGCAATTAAAAGAGATTTCTGTTGCTGGAGGTGTTGTAGATTCTTACAAAGCTGTACAAAAAGCTGAAGAAATTTACAAACAACGTAAATTGAAATAATTTTAAATTTAACACAACATTATAAAAAGGCTTCAAATTTTGGAGCCTTTTTTGCGTTTAAACTCGAGATAATTTTAGATGTAACAATTTCGGTTGTTTCTCGACATATAGATAAATCAATTATGAAAAAATTCTTATTAAGTATATCAGTTGCCATGTTTGTTGGTGTGGCATCGTTCGCACAAGAAACGACAACTGCTCTACCATTGCCTAAAGTTGATCAAAAATATTGGCAACACGAATCTTTAGAAGAAAGTGGTGTTTATGGTGTAAATACTCAAAAAGCTTTACAATTTTTAGAATCAAAAAAACGTAAACCTTCACAGTTAATTGTTGGTGTTTTAGATTCTGGAGTTGAGATTACTCACCCAGATTTAAAAGATAATATTTGGACAAACACCAAAGAAATTGCTGGAAATGGAATTGATGATGACAAGAATGGTTATGTTGATGATATTCATGGTTGGAATTTTATTGGAGGAAAAGATGGTAAAAATGTTGATGGAGATACATTAGAGTTAACACGTCTTTTTGTAAAATACCGCGATTTATTCGAAAAAAGTAAAGATGCAGCTTCTAACAAAACAAAATTCCCAAAAGAATTGGAAGAATATCAAAAAATAAAACCTGAGTTCGAAAATAAATTAGCCGAAGCAAAACAAAATGCAGCGCAATATGTGCAGATGAATGATATTTTCTCAGTTGCATTTCCTGCTTTGATTAAAGAATGGGGCGAAAAAGAGTTGAATGAAAAAAATATGATGTCTTTTAAACCTGTTTCTAAAGAAGCACAACAAGGGATGATTATTTTTGGTATGGTTCCGAAAGAAGCTTGGGAAGGAAAATCAATGAAAGATTTCTTAACAGAAGTTGGAAATGAAATTTCAGAAGGAACAAAATACTACAAAGAACAAGTTGAAATTAACTTGAATACAGAATTAGATCCTCGTCCAATTGTTGGTGATAATTATGCTGATAAATCAGAACGTTTTTACGGAAATAATGATGTAGATGGCCCTGATTCTATGCACGGAACACACGTTTCTGGAATTATTGCAGCAAAATCTGGTAACGGAATTGGAATGGATGGAATCGCTGGAAATGGTTATGTAAAAATCATGTCAGTTCGTACAGTTCCAAATGGAGACGAACGTGATAAAGATGTTGCGAATGCCATTCGTTATGCAGCAGATAATGGAGCAAAAATCTTAAATATGTCTTTTGGAAAAGCTTATTCTCCTGATAAACAAATTGTTTGGGATGCATTTAAATATGCTGAGAAAAAAGGTCTTTTATTGATTAAAGCTGCAGGAAATGAAAACGTAAATATTGATGACGAAATTCACTTCCCTACCGTTTATGACGACAAAGGTGTAGAAGTTTCTAAAAACGTAATTACAGTTGGAGCAAATACAATGGATAATGACAATTTAAGAGCAAGTTTTTCTAATTTTGGTAAAAAGTCTGTAGATGTTTTTGCGCCAGGAAATGAAATATATTCTACTGTTCCTAATAAAGATGGGGAATACAAAAATGAAAGCGGAACTTCTATGGCTTCTCCAGTTGTAGCAGGAGTTGCGGCTTTGGTTTGGGCACATTATCCTAAATTAACTGCAACAGATATCAAACAAATATTGTTAGAATCTGTCAACAAAAATCCTGCTTTAACAGATATTTCTGTAACAGGCGGTGTTGTTGATGCGTACAAAGCTGTTCAATTAGCAGAAAAAATGTATGTTGCTAAAAAATTGAAGTAAGGAAATCTTAATATCACCATTTCTTATAGTATTTAAGTAACAAAATAAACTTGGGTTAGATTCTATTTTTTTTAGAGTCTAACCTTTTTTTGTATAAGATATTTCTTGTACAGATTGAATAAAAATTGTCAGTTCGAGTGATTTTTAGGAAAAATTATAAATGAATCATTTATTTAAAATCATAATTTCTCCTCGCCCATTTTTTACTTGGTTCAATCCATTCATCAAGAGCTTTATAAAGAAAACCATGCTTTAAGCCATTATTTAATTCAATTTCTTTGAAATGATTGATTTTATTGGTTGAATTTTCTTTACGTTTTATAGCTGAAACGCCAAATGCATCAGACTTCTCGTAAATGGTTAAAACATTTCCAGAAAATTTTATATCAGGCATTTCTTCTAAATCACTTTCTTGAAACGAACCAATAAATACATAGTTGATTTGAGGATTATTTTTAAAAGTTGATACATATTGCGCAATGTAACCACCTTTCGAAGTTCCTACAACCGTAATATGATTAGGTTTAACACCTGTATTAATCAAACTATCAATTTGCTTAACAACCTTTTTTGCATATTTTATTCCGTCTGTTTTCGGCTTTCTTTTCTCACTAATCACAATAAAACCGTCTTTCTTGAATGAATTCAAAACTTTAGAATACTCAATTTTAGTTTTATAGACTGTATCATAATCTCCATCGTTATGCGTTTCTAAATATTTATTATGGAGAAAAAAGATATAATCTTGATCCTTTACATTTTTTGATATTTTATGTTGCGAACAACTCATTAAACCAATTATGAGAATCAATAAATATTTCATTAATAATTTTTTAAATCAATCAAATATAACCAAAAAACCCTCACTAAAAAGTGAAGGTTTTTTTTATATTCTAAATTTGTAAATCTAAATTCAAACTTACTTACCAGTTCATCAAAACAGAGCCCCATGTAAATCCTGCTCCAAAAGCAGTCATCATTACTAAGTCACCTTTTTTGATTTTACCTTCTTGTTTTGCTTCACTCAATGCAATAGGAATAGATGCTGCCGTAGTATTTCCGTAACGCATAATATTGTTATAAACTTTCTCATCTGGTAATCCCAATTGTTTTTGTACAAATTGAGAAATACGCAAATTCGCCTGATGTGGAATAAATAAATCTAAATCTTCTGGCTTTTTATTCGCAGTCGATAAAGCTTCGATAATTGATTCTGGAAAACGAGTTACCGCATGCTTGAAAACATAGTTCCCATTCATATATGGATAAATCTCTTTTTTAGTTAACGTATTACCTTCTTTCAATAATTCGTCTGACCAACCTGTTTTTGTTCCAGGGAAAGTAACTGCTAATTCTTCGGCAAATTCACCTTCAGAATGTAAATTAGTCGATAAAATTCCACGTCCTTCTTCTTCCGTTGCCGAAACAATTACTGCTCCTGCTCCATCTCCAAAAATTACTGAAACGCCACGACCTTCATCCGACATATCCAATCCGAATGAGTGCACTTCTGCTCCAATCACCAAAATATTTTTGTAAACTCCTGCTTTTATAAAAGCATCAGCCGTTGATAACGCATATACAAAGCCAGAACACTGGTTACGAATATCCATTGCCCCAATTGTACGACAACCTAACTCTTTTTGCACCAATACACCATTTCCAGGAAAATAATAATCGGGAGATAAAGTCGCAAATAATATAAAATCAATATCTTGAGCAGTGATTCCTGCATCTTCTAACGCATTTTTAGCCGCAATAACTCCCAAATCTGTAGACGAAATCTTAGAACCTGGCTCGATATGTCTTCTTTCGACAATCCCTGTACGTTCCTGAATCCATTCGTCATTGGTATCCATCACTTCAGCTAAATCAAAGTTTGTAACAACTCTTTCGGGAACATAATGCCCAACACCTGTAATAATAGAGTGTATCATGTGATTATGGTTTACTTTTCAATTGAAGCAAAGATATTAAATGATAAGCATTCTTTAAAACAAATGCGTCTTTTTGACAATAAATTATTTAGAAAATCTTGTTTTTAATATTCCGTTCATAATGATAGAAAGTACCATTACCCCTGTAGCAATATAAAATATAGGATTCATATGTTCTGAATCTCCAAAAATAAGACTTGCCAAAATGATGCCATAAACTGGTTCTAAATTTACGTTCAACATCAACGTAAAAGCACTAACATGTTTCAGCAAATCAACTGATTCTATTTGTGCAAAAGCTGTAAAAATGACGCCAAGCAAAGTCAACCATCCTAAGTTTGACCAACTTATATTTACAACTTCAGAAATAGCTTCTGGCTGAAAAAGAATCATTACCACCGAAAGTGTGATAACTCCACCAATCATTTCGTATAAAGTAACTTTAGTTGGTTTGATTGACTTTGGTAATCTCGAATTAAGAACTGCAAATAATGCCGATAGAAAACTACACAAAATACCAATGATAATTCCCAATTTATAATCTTCTGGTGATGCATTAAAAATAACAGCTACACAAGTGGAAACGATTATAGCAAGAATTATTTCGAGCAGATTAATTTTTCGTTTAAAAAAAATAGGTTCTAAAATCGCACTAAAAAGCGCGCCCATCGACAACGTACTCAACGCAATTGAGATATTAGAAAGTTTAATCGACAAATAAAATGTAAACCAATGTATTCCTACAATTCCACCGATAGCAAGTAATTTCAACAATTCGTTTTTAGTTACCTTGAAATCCATTTTTCTGAACTTCATATAAATAAAAACAGCAATAGCCCCAATAAGAACACGATACCAAACCATTGACAACGCACTCATTGTAACTAATTTTCCGAAAACTCCTGTAAATCCCCAAAGAAGTACGAGAAACTGCAACCGAAGTTGAACTTTTGAAATCATTCTAAGTCTTTTTCGCAAAAGTAAAGTTTAATTCTATATTGCTAAAACGATTTGATTGATTTAATCTGTAAATAATTTTGTATAAGTTCTAATATTAAATTAACATTAAATAATTATTACTCAAACTTTAATTCTTATTCTTCGTTGTATTTTCGAAACTTCAAAATTAATCGATGGATTTTAGTATTTTTTTACAACCAGATGCATTAGTTGCATTATTTACATTAACAATGTTAGAAATCGTTTTAGGGATTGATAATATTGTTTTTATTTCTATTTTGTCAGGAAAATTGCCTGCACATCAACAAAAGAAAGCACAACAGCTTGGTTTATTTTTAGCCATGTTTACACGTGTTATCCTTTTATTCTCACTAAGTTGGGTCATGAGTCTTACCACTCCTCTATTCAATATTGGCGAATGGATTGGCATTACTTCAACCGAATGGTTAGAAAAATTAGCAATCTCTGGTCGAGATTTGATTTTACTAATCGGAGGATTATTCTTGATTTATAAATCGACTGTAGAAATTCACCACAAAATAGAAGGTGTTGAAGAAACCGGAGGAAAAGTGAAAGTCCATTCTTTTGCAGGAACTATCGTACAAATCTTAATTTTAGATATTGTTTTCTCATTAGATTCTGTAATTACAGCAGTTGGTATGGCAGAACATATTGAGGTTATGATTGCGGCTGTAATTATTGCTGTTGCAGTTATGATGCTTTCAGCAAGTGCGGTTTCTAAATTTGTGAACGATCATCCAACGGTTAAAATGTTGGCTTTATCATTCTTATTATTAATCGGCGTTTCGTTATTAGCAGAAGGGTTTGATCAACACATTTCGAAAGGATACATTTATTTTGCCATGGGCTTCTCTGTTTTAGTCGAATTCTTGAATTTGAAAATGAAGAAAAAACATTCGAATCCAGGAATTGTTCGAAATATGGTTGGTGATGCAGAAGAACAAAACAAAAATATATAATACAAAAAAGAGTTTTTTTCAAAACTCTTTTTTTATTTATTCTCTAAAATAGTTTCGTTTTCAGCTTCAACTTTCTTTTCATATTTTTTTCGGATATATTCTGCAGCCAATGTTACGGCTACTCCACCAATTATTCCATATATTGAACGTTTTCCCAAAAATTTAGCTACCGTTACTCCCGTTGTAGCGGCTGTTGTTAATAAACCTATTTTAGTTCCTTTCTCCGTTTGATTTTTTGTTAATGCATCTAAAATTTTCATAGCTTTTTATGTTTAGTCTTAGAAATACTTACAATTATCAAACCATTTTTATTTAATAAAATTTTCTACCAATTCTTTTGGACGACCTACTATTCCACTTTTTCCATCTGTCACTATTGGACGTTGAATCAATTTTGGATATTCAACCAAAGCATTCAAAATTTCATCATCAGAAAGTTCATTTCCTTTAAAATTTATTTTCCAATCTTCTTCATTTGTCCTTACTATATCAATTGGTTTTAGATTTAGTCTTGTTAAAATAGTTCTCAATTCATCTTTCGTCAAAGGCTCTTTCAAATATTCTCTTATTTCAAAATCTTTTCCAGACTCTTCCAAAACCTTTACTGCATCTCTACTTTTTCCGCAACGCGAATTATGTAATATTGTGTACATAAATACTCTTTTAGAAATTAAATATAGTTCAAAAAAAAGAATCCTTATATAAGGATTCTTTTTTTATTTTCTTTTTACATTAACAGCCATAAGACCTTTTTTTCCTTTTTCAATATCAAAAGTAACTTGATCATTTTCATTTACTTTGTCAATTAATCCAGAAACATGTACAAAAACATCTTCACCTCCGTTTGCGTTAGAGATAAAACCAAACCCTTTTGATTCGTTGAAGAATTTTACTGTTCCTTCTTGCATAGTTGTATATTTAATTAATTTATTTTTTTGATATTTGAATTGCTCTGAATCCTTTTTCAGACATTTCTTTTTTGAACTGTACTTGATCTCCTACTTTAAGTAATTCTTTTGATTCTTTGAAGTGGAAGAAGATTTTATCGTTAGAAGCTGGTACTTTAATAAAACCAAAACCTTTTGAATCGTTGTAGATATCAACCATACCTTCTATAAAAACATCTCTGTTATCAGATTCAAATCTTTTATTATTCAGCAAATCGGCTTCTTTGTCTTGTAAATGAGGTGGTACATCTGTAAAATTACCAAGTACATCAACATAGACAATCATATCTTCTAATGATTTTCCTTTGTTGTTATTCTCTTTTCTATTCTCTCTTTTGTTTAATTTTTCTAATTTTTTTAAAGCTTTCTTTTTGCTATTTTCTTTTTTAGATGTAGAATCTGCCATAAATGTTTGTATAGATTTTTTGTTTTTAATACTGATAAAACCTAAGAAAACATGAATTAATTATCCGACAACATTTATATTATAATGTAGTAAAACTTACAAGTATACGTTTTAGAAAACAGAAGTTAAAATTATATTGACTAGGTCAATTAGTGAATTAAAAAAAGTAAAATAAAGAATACAATTGTAAACTATTAAGACAAAATATCTTCTTAAGTACGTTGCAAAGGTAATAAGTTTTAATGAATTAAATGGTATTAATTTCTAGAGAATTCTATATGATAAAAAGTTCTAATCTAATTGTGATTAGAACTTATCATGATGATATCGTTAAAATTGGTAAATAAACGTGTTTATATTCATGCCTGCGCCAACAGATGCAAATAATACCACATCGCCTTCATTTATCTGGTGATTTTCTAAATCATTATCCATAATCATTTTCAAAAGAATTGGAATTGTTGCCACACTACTATTGCCAAGTTTATGAATATTCATTGGCATAATATTTTTTGGCACATCTTGATCATATAAACTATAAAAGCGTTTTACGATTGCTTCGTCCATTTTTTCGTTGGCTTGATGAATCACTATTTTACTGATATCGTCAATATTATATGAGCTATCATCAACACATTTTTTCATTGCTAAAGGTACTTTGGATAAAGCAAACTCATAGATTTTTCTACCATACATTTTGATGTATTTGGTATTCGGACATTTTTCTGAATTATACGATTTTCCAAAAAACAGATAATCTTTTTCTTCGTTTGCATAAGAGGCAGATAAATGGGCTTGTATTCCTTTATTGTTTGTAGAAGCTTCTAATATTGCTGCACCAGCGCCATCTGCATATATCATTGTATCTCGGTCGTGTTCATCTACTACTCTCGAAAGAGTTTCAGCACCAATTACCAAACATCTTTTTGCTAATCCAGCTTTTATAAATGCATTGGCTTGTATAACACCTTCTACCCAACCTGGACAACCAAAAATAACATCGTAAGCAACACAATAAGGATTTTGAATTTTCAATAAATTTTTTACTCTTGCAGCAAGACTTGGCACCATATCAGACTGAATCGTATCGTGTTTTACATCTCCAAAATTATGAGCGAATATAATATAATCAATAGTTTCTGCGTCGATATTTGCATTTGTGATGGCTGAAGCAGCTGCCATATAGCCTAAGTCTGATGTTACTTGATCTTTTCTGGCATATCGACGTTCTTCTATTCCTGTTATTTGTTTTAATTTATGCGAAATTGTAGCATTATTTTGATCTAAAATTTCTCCTTGTTCATTAAAAAATTGATGTTCTTCAAAAAAATGATTTGATATTTTTTCAGTTGGAATATATTTTCCTATTCCTATAAAGTGATTTGTCATATATATTTTAGATAACAGAGTTAGAATCTGCTATCGGATACAATCTCGGGATAACTTTAAGAACTATTGCTATAAAGTTACATTTTTAACTTAAACTTTATATTTATACCAAAATTATATCTTATAAAATATTAAATTAATAAATTTCATGATGATAATTTTTCAATGTCTCTTAGATATATATATAAATAATATGAAATAAACATTTATATTTCAGAACTACTATTCATGTAATTCTAAATTATTAGAATATAAGTGTAAATGTAGATATAAACACTTAATATCGTTATTTTTCAATATATTTAATCAAATTAAAAAATTATGAAAAAGCTATTTTTATTCTTCAGCGTTTCTCTCCTATTTTTTGCTTGTACAACCAATCAATCCACACAAAATTCAGTGCCGAATAAAGATGAGAATTCATTAAAATTCGAGCCGAATGAAGATGGCGATTATGATATTGTTGTATTTGATCCTCAATATGATATTTATTTAAAAACAACTGCATTACCCAAAGAATATTATTCAAAAGAATATTACGAACAAAAAAATCGCCAATATGTGATGATTTGGAATCAACGACATATGCAACCAATGACATATAATCCAGATTTGTATGCAGTAAGTATAGATTTAGATCCTTCTGTTGACTATGGTTATGATTTTGAATACAAATTATTTAACTTTTTTCGATTTATTGAACATAAATATCGTGTCAGAATTAGATAATATCGTTTATTTTTGCAAGCTAATTTTAGAAAGATGAACGATTTTTCAATCAAAATATACAATCAAATCATTGAAGCAATTCCAGATTTTACAGGGCTTCACAAAAAAGATACCGAATTATTAGAATTCCATATCGAGAATGAATACAAATCGACTTTTGGTGATCTTTATATTCAGACTTCGGATGATGATAAGATTTGGATCAAATCTTCTTTTCCTTTTACAACTTACGAAGTAGATTCTGTTGAGGAACTTTTGTATATTTTGGAAGGTTTGTTGTTCAACCAATTATTCTGGGTAATTAGTTATGATGATGGTGATTGGGACGATACTTTTTTGATGCTGAAAGACCAAGAAATTAAAACGGAAGACGGTTTTACTTATAAAATTCTTTCTTGGAACGGAAAAGATGATAAAGTGATTAATGCTTAACCTCGTGTTCATAAAATCCCCTATTTTTATACATTTGCAATTATGTTTAACAACGAATTACTAAAAGACATCCAAAAACGTACACAAGATTTGCACGAATATTTGGAAATCGAACAAAAAGAAATCGAAGTTCAAAATGAAGAAGAACACGCTGCTTCACCTGAATTTTGGAACAACCCGAAAGAAGCCGAAGCTTTTATGAAAGTTTTACGTGGTAAAAAGAAATGGATTGATGAATACCAAACGATTGCAAATGCAGTAAATGATGTCGAAGTTTTAGTAGAATTTAACCGCGAAGGCGATGTAAGTGACGAAGAAGTTATGGAACAATATACTGTTGTTGCTAAGCTTTTAGAAGATATAGAATTCAAGAATATGCTTTCAGAAGAAGGAGATAATCTTGGTGCAATTCTTCAAATTACTGCGGGAGCTGGAGGTACAGAATCTTGTGATTGGGCTTCTATGTTGTTGCGTATGTATTTGATGTGGGCCGAAAAACATGGATATAAAGTAAAAGAATTAAACTATCAAGCGGGTGATGTTACAGGTGTAAAAACGGTAACATTAGAAGTTGATGGCGAATTTGCTTTTGGTTATCTAAAAGGAGAAAATGGTGTGCATCGTTTGGTGCGTATTTCGCCTTTTGATAGTAATGCAAAGCGTCACACAAGTTTCGTTTCGGTTTATGTTTCCCCAATTGTGGATGATACAATCGAGATTGAAATCAATCCTGCTGATATCGAATTACAAACGTCTCGTTCTGGAGGAGCTGGAGGGCAAAATGTAAATAAGGTAGAAACTAAAGTTCAGTTAACGCACAAACCAACTGGGATTGTAGTTGTTTGTCAGGTTGAACGTTCTCAGTTAGCCAATCGCGAACGTGCAATGGAGATGTTAAAATCTGAATTGTATAAGATTGAGTTAGAGAAAAAAATGGCTGCACGTAATGAGATCGAGGCAAATAAGATGAAAATCGAATGGGGTTCTCAAATTCGTAATTATGTGATGCATCCATACAAATTGGTAAAAGACGTCAGAACAGGAACTGAAACAGGTAATGTGGATGCTGTAATGAACGGTGATATAGACGAATTCTTGAAATCGTTCCTAATGTTAATGGGACAAAAAGAAACGTCAAAATAGTTTTATCCTAAATTTCTTTCATGAAAATATTAATCGGAGGTGCTGGAGAAGTTGGTTTTCATTTGGCTAAATTACTTTCTAATGAAATGAACGACATCGTCATCATGGACATGGACAAGGACAAGTTGTTGATGATCGAAAACTCGTTAGATGTAATGGCTTATCGTGGTGATATCACTTCTTTCAAGGCTTTGCGAGAAGTTGGAATTGATGATACAGATATTTTTATATCGGTCACTCATCTTCAAAACACAAACCTTACAAGTGCTTCGATTGCGAAAGATTTAGGGGCAAAACGCACATTAGCTCGAATTTCGAATCCTGAATTTCTTTACAAAGAAAATCAATTTTGGGTTCAAGGAATGGGAATTGATGCATTAATTAGTCCTGAGAAATTAGCGGCTGATGAGATTTATTCTCTTGTTCAACAATCTGCTTTCAATGCGATGCATCCCTTTGCAAATGGTCAACTTTTTATGGTTGGAACTGTTTTGGATGCGGATTGTAAAATTTTGGACAAGCAGTACAAAGACATGTATTTGACGACGAAAGGTGGCGAAGACAATCTTTTGATGCCAATTGCAATAATTCGTAGCAACGAACGTGGCGAATATCAAACCATTATTCCCGAAGCCGAAACTGAATTTAGAATAGATGATCACGTTTATTTTATTGTCAAAAAAGCTGGAATTTTAGAAGTTTATAAAATCCTTGGAAAGAAACAAGAATATTTCAAAAATGTAATTGTTTTAGGAGGAGGAAGTATTGGTGTCAAAGTTGCCAAACTTTTAAAAGATAACAAGCACAATGTTAAGTTATTAGAAATCAATCGAAACAAAGCTTTTGATTTAGCTGACGATTTAAATAACATTTTGATTATCAATGGTGATGGTCGAGATGGAGAATTGTTATTGGAAGAAGGTATTTCTGATTCGGATGCTTTTATCGCTGTGACAGGAAGTTCGGAAACGAATATTATGTCATGTCTTTTGGCAAAATCAAAAGGCGTTAAAAAAACAATTGCTTTGGTCGAAAATATCGACTATATACATCTTAGTCAAGAAGTTGGAATTAACGCTTTTATCAATAAAAAACTCTTAACCGCAGATAGTATTTTCCGTTATATTCGACAAGGTTCTGTGATGGATGTAACAGGAATTTCTGATTTAGATGCTGAAGTTTTAGAATTCCGTATTCACGAAAATTCTGAAATCGCATTCAAAAAAGTAAGCGATTTTCCGTTTAAAGAAGGTGCTATTATTGCTGGAATTGTTCGCAGAAATGATGGATTTATTCCAACAAAAGATTTCATTATCGAACCAAAAGATCACGTCGTTGTTTTTAGTCAAGCGAATTTAATTCCAAAAGTGACCAAATATTTTAAATAATGAAATCACTTAACATCAAAGTAATCCTGAATCTTTCGGGTGTTTTATTACTATTAAATGCGCTCTTTATGTTTATTGCAACATGTGTCAGCATTTATTTTAATGATCATCTACTCTACCCTTTTTTAGTTTCGGGGAGTTTAGTGGGATTGTCGGGAGCTGCAATGATGTATTTTACGCGTGACAGAAGAAAACACATCAACAAACGCGAAGGTTATATCGTGGTTTGTGTCGGATGGCTTTTCTTGATTCTTTCGGGGTGTTTACCCTATGTTACCTCGTTAATATTTCTACCAAACGATCATATCATCAATGAAAATTTTAGTTTTGTCAACATTATTTACGAAACCGTTTCTGGTTATACAGCGACTGGGACATCAATTTATGATGATGTAGAAAGTCTCCCAAAAAGTATATTATTTTGGCGAAGTACAACCAATTGGATTGGTGGTATGGGGATTATCGTTTTGACGATTGCGATTTTACCGTTTCTTGGAATTGGTGGTCGACAGCTTTTTATGGCAGAAGCGCCTGGAATTTATACGGATAAAATTCACCCTCGAATTACAGAAACAGCAAAAAACCTTTGGTTAGTTTATTTAGGCTTAACTGCTTTTTTTGCGATGTTGCTTTATTTTGGTGGAATGAATTTATTTGATGCTGCAAATCATTCGATGAGTGTGATTGCAACGGCAGGTTTTTCTACTAAGAATGAAGGTTTGATGTATTGGAATAACAATATTTTTATTCAATATGTATTAATCGTGATGATGTTTTTGGGCGGAACAAACTTCGCATTGATTTATTTATTGATTAAAGGACAATTCAAAAAAGTATGGAAAAATGAAGAATTCCGTTGGTGGGTTGGTTTACTTGCTGTCGTTACATTTATCGTTTTTGTTGTATTATTTTTCAATATTTACCCTAGTTATTCCGTCGAAACCTATTCGTGGTTTAATTTCGAACATTCATTCAGAAGTTCATTATTCCACGTTGTATCTATCGCATCTACAACAGCTTTGGCAATGGAAGATTACACAAGTTGGTTAACCGTAACCACACTTATTTTCTTCTCTTTGTTCTTCATCGGAGGTTCGGCAGGTTCTACATCTGGAGGAATTACAGTTATTAGACACGTCATTTTATTAAAAAATAGTTGGATCGAATTTAAGCGTATTTTACACCCAAACGCAATTATTCCTGTTCGTTATAACAATCGTTCGCTTAACCAATCTATTGTTTTCCACGTCATGGCATTCTTTGTCATGTTTATGTTTACATGGATTGTGAGTTCTATTTTGTTTGCGCTTTTGAATTATGGTATAACAATGAGTTTCCAAGATATTTTGGCCTCTTTAACATTAACTGCTTCCACTTTAGGAAACGTAGGTCCGGGAATTGGCGAATTTGGTCCGGGTACTTCAATGAATTCTTTAACGGATAGTGCAAAATTATTATGTTGTTTTTTAATGGTTTTGGGACGATTAGAGCTTTATACAATCTTAATTTTATTTACGCCTGCTTTCTGGAAAAATAATTAATGGGATGCTTCTAAAATTACTTTCTGAATGATTTCTTCGGTTTGATCTGGGAAATCTTTCTCAATAATTTTATTCGAATCCACCCAACGTTGCAATTGTGCTACATTCAAATCATATGAATAATCAACGCCAATCATTTTTAAAGCTTCGCAATTACATAATTGTTCGTATTGACCTTTAATCGGAATCACAAAAAGCTTCTTTTTAAGATAAATACTTTCGGCAGGCAATTCGAAACCAGCACCGCACAAAACTCCTTTACAATTTTCTAAAGTTCTAGTAAAAAGACGTTCATCAATTGGATAAATTTGAACATTAAATTGACGCGTAACATCTTTCACAAAAGGTGAAAAAACTTTCCATTTTGAATCTTTAATCAGTGATAATTTCTCCATAATTTCTGTTGGATGAAAACTTGGTAAATACACCAAATAGTAATCTTTTCGTTTTGGACGCAATGCTCTAATTTTATCTCGAATGATTGGTAAAAAAATAGCATCATTATATTCTTCGAAATGAAAACCGTAATACTTAGAAGTTGGTGCGTAATATTTTAAAATCGTTTCGCCCGTTTTATTTTTCACTGTTGGTGTTTCATCAAATAAAAATGAAGCTTGATGACTCAAACCAACAATATTTATCTTTTTCTTTCGAGCTGCATGTGCCGTAATTGGCTCAAAATCATTAATAATTAAATCATATTTTTCAATTGGAAAATGATTCACTTCATTCCAAAAAGATTTAAAACTATTCTCCTTAAAAATTCGTTTATACGAAACTTTCCCAAGCTGATTATAAAACAACGACAAGCCATTGTGATGTTTAAATTGATAATTTTCGAGTTGTAATTGTGAATTAGAACCACTCACAAAAACATTCAAATCTCCATATTCTTCAAGGATTGGTAACATTTTTTGCGCACGAGCCAAATGTCCATTTCCTGTTCCTTGCAAAGCGTATAAAATTTTCATTTATTTTTTATTGAGAATTGAAACAATCAGTTCATCTAACGAATAATTGAACTCGATTTCTTCTAAATTTTGCATCAAAGTATGTTTATGTTCTTCAAAATAAAACACTGACCAATTTCCGTCTACACATTCTAAAGCAGATAAATTCTCAATCCAATCCCCCGAATTCATATAAACACAAATTCCTTTATCCGTTTTTACTTTTCGCAATTGTGGTTGATGAATATGTCCACAAACTACATAATCATATTCATTTTCGATCGCTAATTCGGCAGCAGTTTGTTCAAAATCATTGATATGCTTCACCGCTTTTTTCACTGAATTTTTAATCTTTTGAGATAACGAATAACGTTCTCTTCCAAAAAACTCTAAACATTTATTGATAAAATAATTCAACTGAATTAATTTATCATAACCCCAACCACCTAATTTCGCAATCCATTTCGAATGTTGAATCGATGCATCAAACACATCTCCATGAAAAATCCAAGCGACTTTATCATTTTGTTTCAACATATATTTATCCGTTAAAAGAATATTTCCAAAACGCATTGTGGTAAATTTACGTAACAATTCGTCATGATTTCCTGTTATATAAACGATTGGAATTCCTTGTTCTGAAAGATTTAACAAATAACTAATAATTTGAAGATGCGTTTCTGGGAAATAACTTTTCTTAAAATTCCAAATATCCACAATATCACCATTGAGAATAATTTTTTTTGGATTGATTGACTGTAGATAAGCTAACAGCTCTTGTGCTTTGCAACCAAAAGTTCCTAAATGCACATCCGAAATAACAACAACATCAAGATTACGCTTCATTGATTTTTATTTAAATTTCGAAATCAAATATTACTTAAACGTTTTTTTAATCTTATGAAATCTTTATAAATTTGAGTCTAAATTGTAAAGTTATGAGCGAATTGAAATTCAAAACAAATATAAATTGTGACAGCTGTATCAAATCTGTAAAACCTTTTTTGGACGAAGCTGTAGGTAAAGACAATTGGAAAGTTGATACTTCTGATGAACGAAAAGTACTGACTGTGACAACAACCGAAGATGAAGAAGAAGTTGTAGAAGCTGTGACAGATGCAGGTTTTAAGATTCAGAAATTAGAAGAATAAATAAAAGCGATTCAGTAAACTGAATCGCTTTTTTGTTAGATTAACAATATATTCTTTCTTATTTTTTTACTACTTTTTGAGTAGAAGATTTTCCGTTAGAAGTAGTTTTAACTACATACGTCCCTTTAACTAATGAAGAAACATCTACATTTTGAACACCTTTAACTTCGAAAGATTTTACCAATTGTCCGTTAATATTGTAAACTTCTACAATTGTTTTATCTTTTACATTGAAAGAAGCTGTATTTGTCCATAATGTATTAGAAACTGCTTTAGTTAATGTTAAATTATCTGTACTCAAATTTGTACAAACATTTGCAGCCGTTTGTCCATTTCTAGGAGCAGCAGCAGCTACGTCAAAATCATTCTTATTATCATTTGTATCTTGACATCCTTTTAACTTTCTTTGAGCAGAATCAGTATTAGATAAAGCCGCAGTAGGACCAGATCCTTCATATTCATTAGACGTTCCAAAACCTACAAAATCAACGATATCTTTATCTGTTACATCAGTTATTGGATCAACATTAGATACAAGTGCTACTTTACCGTTCATGGCTCCTAATGCAAGAGCTGTAGCAGGAATTTGGTCTGGAGTTGGCAATGCATCTGTTCCACTATTACCTTTAGCTTGTTGAATTAAATAATATTTACCTGGCTGAATTGTAATATCTGCTAATACTTGTGTATTAGCTGCACTAACATTACCTGTAGTAGAAGCATATTGAAGTGAATGACCTTTTAATGTAACAGCTTAAGAGCCTCTATTAAACAACTCAATAAAATCATGCGTATATTTTGCGCCCGAATTTCCTCCTCCACCATAAACTTGACTAATCACAACTTGTCCAAATGATAAAGAAGATAATGCAGTAATTACTACTAAAGAATAAAATTTTTTCATATTATATCTGTTTTTAAATTATTATTATAAAGATAGTTAAAAAACAAATTCAATATACATAACGCAAAAAATTAACGATTTGGTAAAATAAAAAAGCAGCCAAAAGGCTGCTTCAACTATAAATTTTAAATTTATTTCTTAGATATGAATTGCATGTCCATATGCATCTTCTACCGCTTCCATAATAGCTTCTGCCATTGTAGGGTGCGCGTGAACAGATTTCATAATTTCATGTGCAGTAGTTTCTAATTTACGGGCTACAACTGCTTCTGCAATCATTTCAGTAACTCCATCACCAATCATGTGACATCCTAACCATTCACCATATTTCGCATCAAAAACTACTTTTACAAAACCATCAGCAGCTCCGTTTGCAACAGCTTTACCGTTTGCAGAGAATGGGAATTTTCCTACTTTTACTTCGTATCCAGCTTCTTTAGCTTTTGCTTCTGTTAATCCTACAGATGCAATTTCTGGAGAACAATAAGTACAACCTGGGATGTTTCCGTAGTCGATTGGTTCTACTTTTTCACCAGCAATATGCTCAACACATAAAATACCTTGTGCAGATGCTAAGTGAGCTAAATCTGCTCCTTTTACAACATCACCAATTGCATAATATCCTTTTACAGATGTTTCACAAAAATCATTGATAACTATTTTGCCTCTTTCAGTTGCAATACCAACTTCTTCAAGACCAATATTTTCTGTATTTGGAACAACTCCTGCTGCTGATAAAACAACTTCTGCTTCAAGAATTTCTTCTCCTTTTGCAGTTTTAATTGTTGCTTTTACTAAATCTCCAGTTGTATCAACTCCTGTAACTTCTGCATTTGTTAAGATATTGATTCCAGATTTTTTAAGAGATAATTGTAATTGTTTCGAAATATCTTCATCTTCAACATTTACAATGCGTGGTAAAAACTCTACAATTGTCACTTTTGTTCCTAATGTATTGTAGAAGTGAGCAAACTCAACTCCAATCGCTCCAGAACCTACAACAATCATTGATTTTGGTTGCTTTTCCATTGCTAATGCACCACGGTAACCAATTACTTTTTTACCATCTTGTGGTAATGCAGGTAATTCACGAGAGCGTGCACCAGTTGCAATAATTATATTTTCTGAAGATAATTCACTAACAGAACCATCTGCTGCAGTAACTTTTACTTTTTTTCCTGGTAAAACTTTTGCTTCACCTTGAATTACTTCAATTTTGTTCTTCTTCATTAAGAATTGAACACCTTTACTCATACGATCCGCCACTCCTCTACTACGAGAAACAACATTTCCAAATTCGAATGAAATATCTGAAGGTAAGTTAATTCCAAAATCTTCTGCATGATTTAAGTATTTGAATACTTGAGCAGATTTTAATAAAGCTTTTGTAGGAATACATCCCCAGTTAAGGCAGATTCCACCTAATTCAGCTTTTTCTACGATTGCTACTTTTTTACCTAATTGTGCTGCTCTAATTGCTGCAACGTATCCTCCAGGACCACTTCCAATAACTATAATGTCGTAACTCATTTTTTCCATAATTTGAATGCTAATTTAATAATTATAACCCGAAAAAAAAGGAATTCCTTAAAATAGATTAAAATTTCTTACTTTTGCACTGTGAAAATATTCTTTGAAAATTACGCTGACGACTTACAGGTCGAAACTGAATTACCTTTAGAAGGTAGTTTATCACAAGCTATTGAGATTTTTCATAACCTACCTGATTATGACGGAAGTTATATTGGTTTGATGAATCAAGATGGGAATACTGTTCAGATTTCGAAATATGATCGATTTTTATTTTTAGTAGAAATCCCTGTTTACCAAGAACAAGCTTCATATTCAGTATTATTTACTTATTTTCAAGTAATGCAATTATTAGAAGATTTATACAAAGGATTTGATCCTTATAACATAAAAGGATTGAAATTTGAACAGTATTTAACAAAAAAAGCAACGAAATAATCGTTGCTTTTTTATTTTTATATTATTTAGATTTTACTGCCAAATATATTTCTCACCTAAACTTAACGTTGATTTCATCACATATTTTCCTTCCTCATTTTTTTCAGTTAATACTAAAATAGGATAATATTCACCTGCGGGAACCAATTTTGTGATATTTGTAGTAAAATTTAGCTTTTCAATTTTAGTAAAAGCAGAAATTGGTGAAACATCTAGATTTAGAAGTTCAAATCCATCTATTTCTTTAATTCCTGTTATATTTTGATTTGAAAAATATACCATTAATTTTAAGTCATTTGTAGGTTTATAATCTAAATTCTGTATAGAATTATCAACTCCACCAATTGTAACCATCAACGAATTGAAATCAATTTCTAATTTCCAACCTCCAACTAATTTTAGTTTTTTATTTACATTCGCTATGTTCAAAGAACTTTCTACAGGTGTATATATATCAGATAAAGTAGCGTCTATATTCTTTGTAGAAGCTAAAGTATTAGCATCTGTAACCTGAGGTAATTCTACATTCTTTACAACTTTATCAATTAAAATATTATTAGATTCTAAAGAAATTTTACTACTCAAAACTTTATAATTCAAAATAGAACCTGATTCTTTTTCTTTCAATAACAAAACTGGTGTATAATCTCCTTGTGCTAATGTTTCAAGATCTGAAGCTTTAAAAGTAATAGTAACGTTATTGAAGCTTGTTCCATTTCCTTCTAACTGCCCTAATTGTGCGTTTGTATTGATTTTATTCGGTAAATTATATAAATCTACAGATGTTTTTGATGGAGCAAAATATAAATCAAGAAATAAAGTCTGACTTGTTTTGTTTAAATAATTTGTCAATTTTCCTCCAGATATTTTATAGTTAGATGTATTTCCATCATTCGAAATTTTCCATACTCCTTCAAAAGAATAGTCTTTATTTATCGTAGTCGGTAAATTAATAATGTTTATACCATCTTGTTGAGCTGTAACAAAACTACTCATTATAATAGTTGCAGTAAAAAATAATTTAGTAAAAATATTCATAGGTTATATTTTAAGCTTTCCTACAAAAGGAAGAATTTAATTTACAAAAAGTGTTTAAAATTGGATTTTTTAATATTTATATACAAACTATTAATTTTTGATTAATTAATTTTACGTCGAATTATAGAATTATGACTAAAATATCACCAAAAGATACAGACCAGTTTGACAATTTTGTTCACAAAGAAACAACAACATTTGAAGATTTAACTGTTTTCGATCGCAACAATTTGGCACCAATATCTATTGATAATCAATTTGGTTTAATAGATAAAGAAGGAAATGTAATTATTCCGTTTCAATATCAAAAACTTGTGCTCACAACTGTTAATGCCTATAGCGCGCAAAAGGAGAATAAGTGGGGAATTATCACAAAATCTAACCAGATTTTGATTCCGTTCGAATATGATTTAACAAGTGATTTTATTGAAAATATTTGTGCTGTAAAAAAAGATGGAAAATGGGGTTTTATTGATTTATTAAATCAAGTTGTGATCCCGTTCGAATATGATGGTTGTACAGATTTTAGAGCTGGTTTAGCTGGAGTTGAAAAAGATGGAAAATGGGGAATGATTGATAAAAATAATCAGTTGATTATAGATTATCAATACGAATATTTAACGCCAGTCGATCAAAATTTTGCCACTTTTGGAGAAGCTACTTCACTAAAAATTGAGCGTCCAGATATATTAGCTTATTTTCCATATTTCTTATCAAAAGAGAATTATTTGATGCATTTTGGTTTAATTTCAACCAAAAACGAACAAATTTTAGGTCCAATTTCTGAATTACCAATTTTAGAAAGTTTCGAGAATCAAGCTGTTATTCGTCAAAATTATCAATTAGGTTACTTAAAAAATGGAAAAGATTTTGTGAAATTTGAACAATTTACAATCGATCCGTACGAAGAAAAAATCTTAACACAATTAGGAGTAATGAAATAAAAAAAGAGCTTTAAGAAAAGCTCTTTTTTTATTATCTATTGTTTTGGTTTATACTGCATATATTCATGATTTTCGCTCATCAACATTTTTTCCCCAACCACTTCAAAACCTTTTCTTTCGTACAATTTCTTTGCATTTGGGTTTGTAAAATCGACCAATAAACCTAATGTTTTGCCTTGCTTATTTCCTATTTCATCAATCAAATAATCCAATATTTTAGAACCTATTCCTTTCCCTCTAAAATCTTCAGAAACTGCAATTGTGTCAATATATATTTCACCTGCTTGTGTTTCATCTTGCGGATGAATAATTTGGTTATAATCATTTTTCAATAATTCTAAAACAGGTTTTCGAAGTTCTTCTAATTTTCCTCCGTCATAAAAAGTTGTTGTTCCAGCAAATTGATTATCATATTCTACAACAACTGTATTTTGATAACTATATTGATTTTCTTCTTGTTCAATTAATTTTTTCAAGAATAAAACTCCTTCTTCATAATCTGTTTTTCCGATAAAATCATAAACGATTTTATCCATCGCTAACATCATCAATCTTGCAATTGATAACGCATCTGTCTTTGTTGCTTCTCTAAAATTTAACATAAAAAAATAGCCTTGAGATTTCTCAAGGCTAAGTTAGCAATAATTATTTTGAAATTATTTCGCTTTTAATTTATCTAACGTATTGTTATATCCTTCTTTTGCTTTTTCTCCAGCTTCTTTCGCTTCTGCTTTCACATCTTTTGCAGCTGCATTGATATCAGCTTTTGCATCTTTTGCAACAGTTTTAATATCTTCTTTTGCTTGATTAGCTTTTGCATCTACTTTATCTACAGTATTATTCACTCCATCTTTTACATCTTGCGCAGCATTATTTACAGCAGCTTTTGCATCAATCCACGCTTTATTAGCATCGTCATAAGCTTTTTGTGCAGCTTCTGTTGCAGCTTTATCACCTTTCGCTTTTGCTTCATCTAAAGCTTTTTTTGCTTCGTCTACTTTCGCTTTTGCATCAGTTTCTGATAATGTAGTTGTTGTAGTTGTCGTTTCTTTGATAACAGTCGTAGAATCATTCGCTAATGAATCTACAGTTACATTAGTTTCAGTTGTTTTTGAAGTTTCTTGTTTACAAGAAGTAGCAAATGATAATGAAGCAACTGCCACTAATACAAATAATTTTTTCATAGTTGTTTTTTTTTATTGTTTTAATAATAGAATCAGTTCTAACAATTTTAATACCAAATTGCGAACGATTATTGAATTAAAATTAAATCTTTTCAGAAAATAAAACAAGATTCTTATAGATAATTATTGATTAGAAGCACTTAGCATACGATCATTTCCAGAAATATCTTTATGAATGATTACATTTTGATAAAATTTTTGAAATAATTGTTTTGTCTCTTTTCCTAAATATTGATTGATTTCACAATAAATTTTACCATTCTCTTTCAAATGATTTTTAGCAAAATCTATTACTCGTTCATAAAAAATTAAAGCATCATCATTTTCAACAAAAAGCGCCAAATGAGGTTCAAAATTCAAAACATTTTGATGCATTTCTTTTTTTTCAAGATTTCGGATATAAGGTGGATTTGAAATAATTACATCAAATTTATGGTTTAATTGAATGTCTTCCAGTAAATTATTGTGATAAAAATTTATATTAACTTTTAAATTTTCAGCATTTGATTGTGCTATTTTCAATGCATTTTCAGAAATATCTAATGCTGAAACATTTGCATTTGGAAATAATTTTGCCAACGAAATAGGAATACATCCTGTTCCTGTTCCTAAATCAATCATAGAAATATCTTGATTTTGAGCATAATCATTTCTAATTAATTCAACCAATTCTTCCGTTTCTGGACGAGGAATTAATGTATGTTCATTCACAAAAAAGAAATCGTTATAGAAAAAAGCTTTTCCAGTAATATGTTGTATAGGTTGACCTTTTTTTAATTGTTCTAAATCTGATAAAATTTCAGTCGTTAATTCAATTTCATCTCGGCTAGATAAATCAAGATTCAACTTATCTTCTACATAAATCATGAAAATATGAGAAGCTTCTTCTTTATCATATAGTAATTGCAATTTATCTAAAAACAATTGTTTTAGCTCAACTAAAGTCATTTTGTTAAATTTTTGTAAAGTTAGATTTTATTAATTGAAAGTGCACGATTCTTGATTTCTAAAAAGTAACCAAAAAAGAAATCACAATGAAAATGAATAAATTATTATGTGCTGTTACGATGTTATTTATTAGTCACCTTTCTTTTGCGCAGATAGAAATTGATGGAAATAATAAAAAACTAACGTTAGATTGTAAGGGACAAAAAGTAGAAGTTGGCGGAAGTGGACATGTGATCAATTTGAAAGGAGATTGTACCAAAGTTGAAATCATGGGAACAAATAATACAATATCTGTTAATGGATTAACTTCTGCTGAATTAGCTGGCGAAGGAAATACATTATATTATCGTAAAGCATTATCTAAAAATGGTAAATTACCTCAAATAATTGAGGGAAATAATAATACAATTATCAAAAAGCAGTAAAAATCTTTTCATTTATTATGTCTTTAATAGTTAGAATCTCTTTCTTAATTGTATTATTAAAGAAAGGGATTCTTTATTTCTTAACATTTCCTTATTTTTTTTTCAAATTGGTTCCTAGCTGATTATAAATAAAATGTATTAATTAACTTGTCTAAACAACAAAATATCAATTAACACAAATTATTTATGAAAAAAAATTACTTCCTACTAAGTATGATTTTACTTGGTATAGATTCTTTTGCGCAGGAATACAAAATGCCCGTTTCTAGTGTTACTTCTAAACAAGAGGCACAAAGTGGTAATGAAGCTACTTTTAGCGCAGATGGTATATTAACGACAATGTACCATTCTAAATGGAATCAAAATGGAATCCCAGATCAATTAGATTTTAGTTTCAACAGTCAAGTTAAATCTATAAAATCCCTTGCCTATTTTCCAAGGCAAACAGGTACTAATGGAATTTGGACAAATGTTGAAATTTTATATTCAACTAAAGGTGATCCAACAAATTTCAAAACAGCGACTACGAGTGCTATAACATGGGCTGGAGATTCTACATCTAAAAAATTTGATTTTGATAAAGAAATTATCAATCCAGCAGTCATTAGAATAAAAGTGAATGCTGCTCTAGGAAATTTCTCGAGTGCTGCGGAAGTTGAGTTTTACTCGTCTGATCAAATTACTCCAATAGCTTCGGAGTGTGTAATACAAACAAATGAGTTCTCAAACTATAAGGATATGAAAGTTTCTCCATTAGTTACAGGTTCGTCAGCATCAAGTTTTCAAACAGGGGAAAACATAGAGCAATCATTTGATGGAGATTACAATACGCTTTATCATTCTAACTACAATTCTACTGAAAAAATTTTCCCTATTTCATTAATTTATGCTTTTGATGGAAACACACCATTAGATTATATGATCTATTATCCAAGAAATGATGGTGGAGTAAATGGTTTATTAGGAAAAGTAAAAGTTAGTTACAATACTATAGCTGACCCTACTTATATTGAAATTTCTACACAAGATTTTACGCAAACAAATGATGTAAGAAATATATCTTTTCCATCACAAATAAAACCTTCTTCTATCAAATTAGAAATTTTAGATGGCAAAGGAAATTTTGCAAGTGTTGCCAAGATGGAATTTTATCAAAAAAATTCAAACAAGTTTGATCAGAAAAAGTATTCAACAATTTTTAAAGATGATTTATTCTCAGAATTAAATTCAGGCGTAAATCAACAAACAATTGATGGAATTACTACATCTCCTTTTGTTAAATCTTTAGCACAATGTTTATTAGATAATAAATACAAAAAAATAGATCGTGTTAACGAACATAAAGCATATAAAACAATAGCTTCTATCAATAAAGAATACAAAATTGGAAATTACAATGCTTACGAAAATCCAACAGGAATAGTTTTTTCGGAAAAAACAACTAGCGTTATGTTTGTAAGTGGTATTCCTTCTGGTGAAAGTGTATATTTACGTGTTAGAGATTCTGCTAACGAAGCAAATGTAACTGATATCTCCTACCCTTTATCAAATGGAATAAATGCTATTGAAATGAAAAATAATGGATTAGGATATATTTCTTATTATTCTGATTCTAATAATCTACCAAATATAAAATTAAATGTGTAATCTTCCCTAAAA